>NZ_JBFSRZ010000016.1:0-86375 GCF_041466065.1 Vibrio sp. 10N.239.312.C11 | reverse complement strand
ATGCAGCGGATTGCAAATCCGTGGACCTCGGTTCGACTCCGGGAGGCGCCTCCATCATTTAGAAAGCCCGATCAGAAATGGTCGGGCTTTTTTACGTCTTTAGGAAAGTGATTTGGCTTTTGAGTGTTGCTAGTTAAAAGGTCCAAAGCTGATCAGTGAACTGTACTTTTTCGATACTGGATAGCACGTTCAAGCCATCACGTGAAACAACGGTATCATTAAGTTGAATTTTACCATTCCCCAGTTCATGGATCTGGTATTCACTTTTAGGGCCATGGGCGATCACTGTATTTACCCCCGCGTTTCCGGTTACGCGGTTGTCATGCTCGTTGATCTCAATATTCGCATCATTGTTACCTGATAGCGTTAGTTTAGTAAGATATTGAGAGTGATGAGTATAGGACGTCGCTGGGTCATACCTCATTTTAAATGTTCCGGTGAATGTATCGGCAAGGTATGCATCGTAAGTCAATGTTGGAGAGAAAATCTGCTCCACTATCGCTTGTGCATCGGGGTCTTCTTTTGAGAAATCGTCGCGGGTTTTAACTTGGTATAACCCCCACATACCTTTGCCGTTGTATGCTCCCCAAAGCCCGTAGTAGCAGTCAATTACAGCGGCAAAGTACTCTTGATCAACGCTGACTTCTTCTTGCCACTCTTCTAAAATATCACGGGGTGGCGTGTAAGCATGGTGTAATGCTTGTCTCTGTATCGCATTAAATTCTTTTTGAAATTCTGGTAATGCGGTTACTGCATCTTCAGGCGCGTTAAAAACCCCGATGCCATAGTCATGAACTAGGTGCAGTATTTCTTCATAAGAGGCGTCACGATGCTCTTCATAATTTTGTTGGACATACCATTCGCCGCCTTCAACCTGAATCTCTTCTTCGAACAAGGGCTGACCGGGCAAGTCATCGTTGTATCGTGGCTCATCGTAATAATTCATTAGCTTAAGTATTGCGCCATTGTTGGCCATCGCGTTTGCAATCTCGCGTTTTGAGTCAGTGCTCCAATACTTAGTGCCATCAACAGGAGTTAGATAGTGGTTGAGAACATTGACGGCTTTGACCATTTGATAATCGCTCAGGCGATCCATAATCAAAATATGGATAGATTTGCCATTCGGGGCATTGACCGCTACATATCGGTTGTAGCCTGCTCGAGAGTACTCAGCGAATTGAGAGGGAACGGCTTCAATCGTGACTCCATGTACAACTGACGGTGCTGCGTTTGCCTGATTGAATAGCGATTTACTTTGATTTGAACCGCATCCAATGAGAAAGATAGCTGTCGCTAAGGTAGCTAAAGATAGAGTTTTCATGACACACCTTATTATTCATACGAAGTATCAATATACGGAACTGCAGTGCGTTGTTTAGTGACAGAAGTTGCTGTTAGACAAACCCATACAATACCTTACAAAGCGAGGCTTAATTCGTTGCTACTAACTTTACCGGCTGCGAGTGAAGTAAAAATGAAAGCCTCAAATAAATGGGCTTGATTTTGCTACCAAATTTGAGTTCTTTGTTAGGGGTGATTACTTGTCGTTTCAAGATACGTGAGAGTGGCTTGAAGAGTCGTTGAGGATCGGTGATCTAATTCACTTTCAAGTATTTCATAAACAGTATGTGCTTCAAAGTTTGCCAACTGTGGATAAAGCAACGGCTCTTCCAAAAGCAACCCGATCAGTTTCTTCTGGGGACAAACACCGTTAAGCGCAAGTTGATTGAGCGCTGCGTGCTGAATGCCGATATACGAATGTTTGATCAATTCTAATAATTGTTGCTCGTCATTGATGTGTTTTATTAAGCCGACTCTTAAAGATAGGCAGGGTGATGACATCAGTGACAAACGGTTCTGTTGTATCCAATCATCGCCAAGCCAGTCGAGGATGTCGCCGATATTTTCGGATTGCTCATCTAGCAAGAGTTCTAACGTGAGCTGATTAAAGCGTGATGATTGTACATCGGAAAAGCTTATATTGTGTCGACATAAGGCATGAATCAAGGCGTGAAATGCCGCTTTGGTTAGATGACTTATTTTGTCGTCAGAGCAAAGGCCGCACAGCCATGTTTTGTTTGAGCAAAACTCTAGAGCGATCGCTTGATTTTCTAGAGCCTCTATCTTTGCAGATCTGTTAGAACGCTTCTTTACTGAAGTAGAAGTAGAAGTAGAAGTAGAAGTAGATGCGACGGTAGAGTCAGCGTTAGAGATAGCAGGTGAGTGAGCTTGTTTTAATGCATCAAGTGTTGATGTAATAAGTGCTGGTTGAGCATTAGCGTCAATGATTTCCGCGCTAATCATTTCATTTATAGGGGCTGTGTTCGTTGTTGTTCTAGGTTTTAATGAAGAATCCGCAACTATGATACCTGATGTCCCTAAAGTGAGTTCTTTTAAATAGCTTTGGTGGCTAGTTTTTGGGTTTTTCGAAAGGTGTTCAATTAACAGTCGCTTGATAGAGTTACTACAAGCTTCCTGCTGAAGTTGTTGCCGAATAAAGGCAACGCTAAATTGTTCGGAAGTTTCAGTTAATAGGCTGTTTAGGCTGTCGAGTTGTTCTGACTCTTCCAACTTTGAAAACACTTGATAGAAATGGGGTATAAAACGGGCTAGTTGCAACTGTTTATGCTGAGTTTCCAAATTTGAAATCAGTAAAATAACCGCTGCGGTTGCATTGGCTAGATTCGGTTTATTTTGAAGTTGGTCAATGACATGCAGTTTATCTTTGTTACTCAGTAGCCCTATGAGTGAGTTGAGCAGCATACCAGATAGCAGCAATTCAAAATTAAGGTGCTTTATATCTACTAGGTAATTCCATTTCGTTAATTGATGTACAGAGCTCTCTCTGATGGATGGGTCTGAATGAGACAGGCCGTTTAAAAATACCTGCAGATATTCACGACAATCCATTTCAGATAGACGCTGAAATGCCATTTTTTGGCAGCTAATATCAGGGTGTTGTGTGGCTTTGTATAATACGACTTTGTCTTGAGTGTTTCTCAAAAACATCCGAGTATCAGCGGTGCTTTTGAGTACGTTGTTTTCATTTAGCAGAGTCGGGGAGTGGCGCGAAAGTAAAGCAATGAGTTTGCCTTTTAGGTCTGGCTCGGGGTCATTCTGAAGTCGGTGTAGTATACGCAGAGACTGTTCATGATCTAATTCGTGTTTGTGATTGTCTAAAATCCGCGCAGCTATCAAGCTGATGTCATCTCCGTCATTCCAACCTCCATCCCAGTAGTCATTTTCGTCGCATACTGCTTCTAATAATACAGGAACAGCGAGTAGAGAGTGTTGGTTGTTCTCAATAGCCACTAACGATGCCAATTTAATTTCGCTGTCGTCCCAGTATTGATAGCTGTTGAGGATGGGCTCAATAGGCGCTGCATTATCTAAAGCGAGGCATTCAAGACTAGTGAGAACAAGGTCAGGATTCTGGGACTCTAACCTTTCTATAATCAGATGTTTAGTGTTTTGAAAACGGCTTAATATTTGTGCTGCCAATACCTGTTCGGATAGGTTTCCAGTCAAGTAGATGTGTTTAACTTTGTTAAGTAATTTATCTAGAGACATTTATTCAAGCACCACTGAATTAACAAGTTTGAATAATAACTCTTATCATTTCTAATTGTATGATCCTAATCATATCTTTAATGTTTCATGTGTTAATAATAGGGGTAGATGATAGTAACCCCGAAGGAATGTCGATGAGCATCGCACTAAAAAGCTTGGTAGGAGTGTGTGCCCTTTTCTCTGCAACTCTATACGCCGCTCTGCCCCCTATGAATATAAATACGGCGAAGGCAGAACTCGGTAAACGACTGTTTTTTGATACGCGCTTGTCCGGGGACGACTCGATATCGTGCTCTAGTTGCCACATTCCGTCTAATGGTTTTTCTTACCCTGAACCGTTGAGCCCTGCCTATACGGGGAGTGATGGATTTCGTAATGCTCCAACACTTATTAATACAGTCTATAAAGAAGTGTGGTTTCACGATGGTCGTATTGGCACCAACCTAAACGATGTGGTGCGGGAGAATATCACTGAAGACTGGCTGATGAATATGGACATGCGTTTGATGCAGGAACGCCTCAAACAAGACCCTATATACGTCAAGATGTTTAAAGCGGCTAATCTAGGGGAACCTTCAAATGGAGGAGTGCGCAAAGCTCTGCCTGAATACCTAAAGACACTGACTTCGAAGAATGTCCCTTTTGACAAGGGTGAGCTTAGCGACTTAGCGAACCAGGGAGAAAAGCTGTTCACAGGCAAAGCGGGGTGCAGCCAATGCCATCGTGGTGCTCTATTTTCGGATGGAAAGGCACACAATACCGGAGTGCCAGAAAATCATGAGATATTTTTAGACCCCATGCGACATCAATCTTTTCTTGCCTACAACATGTTTATGGGTGTGCAAGATTACTTAACGTTAAAGCGCGATGTTGGTGCGCATGTTCAAACTCATAAAGCGGATGGTAGCGATCGCGGTAAGTTCATAACGCCAACGCTGCGAGAGCTCAGTCAAACTGCGCCGTATATGCACAATGGCATGCTTGCCACGCTTGAAGATGTGGTTGAATTTTATAATCAAGGTGGTGGCGAAGACTCAAACAAAGACTCTCGACTCACCACGCTTTCCCTAACGGACTATGAAAAAAAGGCGCTGGTGGCTTTTTTGGAATCGTTATCTGGAGACGCCCTTATAGGCGAAGAATACGAATGGTTAGACTATGACTTCGGCTACGAATACACGGAGGGTTGGTCAAATGCTCGTAACTAAACGCTCTGTATTAAAGGCAGCACTCTTTATTCTTATTGGGATGACGGGGCTTCCCAATGTTGTTAATGCAAAGGTACAGCTTGAGCCTCTAGGGGAGGTGCCTGTGCCTGTGGATAATAAACAAACACCCGAAAAAATTGAGTTGGGAAAGATCTTATTTTATGACGGTCGGCTAAGTGGCGATACGACTAGCCCATGTGCTGGTTGCCATATTCAATCTCAGGGCTGGGGTTTTCCTGATGACTTATCCATGGGATATCCGGGTACGGTACATTGGCGTAATAGCCAAACGATTATTAATGCGGCTTATTATGACAAATTTTTCTGGGCGGGCAGCGCTATGTCATTGGAAGCGCAAGCCAAAGATGCTGCGAAGGGCGCGGTCGCGGGTAATGGTGAAGATGACATCATGGAAGCGCGTTTAGCGTTAGTACCTGAGTATGTTGAACGTTTTAAGCGAGTGTTTGGTGATGATACTCCGAAAATACACAACGCTTGGCGTGCTATAGCCGCGTTTGAACGTACGATGATTCAACGCGACACACCAATAGACAACTATTTACTCGGTGACAAAACCGCTTTGTCTGAGTCCCAATTGAAGGGTAAAGCACTGTTTGAGGGCAAAGCGAATTGCATAGCTTGTCACAACGGGGCTTTGGCTTCTGACCAGAAATTCTACAACATTGGCGTGCCGTCAAGCCCTTGGTGGAATGATGATGGACTGGCACAGATAACGTTTCGATTTGAGCTTTATTCTAAAGGTGTCACCGAAGAGATGTACCGCACTACAAAGGCTGATCCCGGTGCTTACTTTCGTGCAAAACGTAAAGAGATGTTAGGTAAGTTTCGCACGCCAAGCCTACGTTATACAAAATACACTGCGCCCTACATGCACAATGGCACTATTCCAACTTTAGAAGCGGTGATTGATTTCTACGACCGAGGTGGTGTGGCGGATGACGGACGTACTACTGGTTACCCTCAGACAAAATCTGCTTTGATTCAACCTCTCGGTTTAACGGAGCAAGATAAAAAGAACTTACTGAGCTTTATCGAAGCATTTTCAGGTGAACAGATTTTTATTGAAGAGCCGACAATTCCAGAATACCAACCGTTATTTACTAAAGAAAAACTTGCTGGAGCAGAAAAATGATCGCCAACTCAGAGCAAAATTCGAGTAAACGACACAACAAATGCATGATGTCACGACGTGATTTTTTACTCTATTCCGGCGCAGCTACTGCCGTATCAATGGTTCCTCTTACCTTATTTGCAGGAACGGATTCTGAAACTCAGGTTGAAGGTCGTATTGTTGGTTACCCGCGTAAGAAAATCGCAAAGTTAAGTCAACTCAGTAACCATATCCCGGTTCACTTTCAATATCCAGATGAAGGAAAAAACTCGATTGCGATGCTGGTTAAATCCGACATCGAATGTGGCGGTGGGATAGGGTTACAGCGAGATATTGTGGCGTACTCGATGACGTGTACTCATCAAGGCGGGCCTTTAACTGGTGCTTACAAAGCAACAGGGGAGCATCGCATTGTCGGGCAATGTCCATTCCACCTGTCTACATTTGATTTGCGTCGCCATGGAATTATGGTGTCTGGTCAAGCCTTTGAGAGCTTACCTCAAGTACTGCTCGAGCTCGAAGGTGACGACATCTATGCAGTTGGCGTTATGGGGTTGATCTTTGGTCGCATGGAAAACCTGATCGATGTGGAGATTAGCTAGATGACTCAACTTTCTTTTAACGATAAATTGGCTTTAAACGATCAATCTGCTTTAAACAGCCAGTATCTGCAACCGACTAGTACATTACTGCCACCTGCTAGTGCGGAAGTCATCACAACAGCGTGTGACTATTGTATTGTTGCGTGTGGCTATAAAGTCTATCGTTGGCCTGTGAGTAGCCCTTCCGGTGGGCCTGCTGCAAGTGAAAATGCATTTGGTGTCGATTTCCCGGTTCATGCTCTGCAAGCTTGGGTTTCGCCACAGCAACATAATATTGTTTCGCATAATGGCAAACCACATCATGTGGTTGTAGTGGCAGACAAAGACATACAAGTCGTCAATAAAGGCGGTGATTCTTCGGTTCGTGGTGGACTGCTCGCAAGAAAGCTCTATAACCCAGAAACACCAACCAAAGATCGATTGAAGCAACCACTTGTTCGAATTAACGGTCAGTTACAACCTGTAGAATGGGATTTTGCGTTGGATATAGCGGCCCAAGTTGGCCGTCATGTGATTGATACGCACGGTTCGAACAGTTACTGCGTAAAAACCTTTTCCTATCAGTATATTGAAAACACCTATGCAATAACAAAGTATGCATTGCGTCATGTCAATACCGCGAATTTTTCGTTTCATGACACGCCGTCAGATGTCACCGCAACCCCGGGGTTTCGAGATGCGGGTTTTGATAATTTTGCTCCAAGTTATGATGACTGGGGCGCGGCAGATACTTTGATGATCTGCGGAACGGATCCGTATGAGACCAAAACCATCATTTTTACGCAGTTCATTATGCCTGCGGTGCATCGTGGAATGAAAACCGTAATTTTGAACCCTCGTGAAACCGCAGGCATAGCGTGGCTTAAATCTCAAGGTGGATTGCACCTCGATATTAATCCCGGTAGCGATAATCTTGTGATTGGTGCAATTGCTCGTGTGATCTTAGATCAAGGATGGCAAGACAATGAATGGATTGAAAACTGGGTCAATAATAAGTGGGAATCAAGCTCTGGCTTTGGCCAAGGTACACGTAACACACCTTGGCAGTGGAGAACCACTTGGGGCAAGTTCCAAACCGATGGCTTTGATGATTATAAGCAATGGAATTTAGAGCAGAAAGAGTTCGCACCTGAGTATGCCGCGTCGATAGCGGGCATCGACGTCGAGAAGATCCACAAAGCTGCCGAGATGTTGGCAATGCCAGTGAATGGTCAGCGAGTTAAAGCATCAATTGGTATAGAGAAGGGCTTTTATTGGTCGAACAATACCGGAAATACCAACGCCATCGCCTCCCTTGCAACGATCATCGGTACTGGTGGCCGCGAAGGGCGTGTCATTGGTCGGTTTGGTGGGCATCAACGCGGTGGGTTAGCGGGTGGGAAACTTCCAAGAAACAAGTCACCTGAAAAAGTCGCAGGCAGACGCAGACGCTCAATAGACACCGATAGATATCTCTATTCCGGGCATACCCGAATGGCACATGTCATTGGTACAACATGGATCCAAGCTATGTGTGGCAGCTATGGGTTGAAAGAGAAATTCACTGACTTAACGACACGTAACCCTCACCAAGCGACGCGACGTGATAAACAGCACATTATAGATACACTCAAAAAGCGTGCAAATTCCGGTGGAATGGTCGTCATCAATCAAGATATTTACTTACGTGATCCTATAGGTAAACAGTTTGCCGATATCATCTTTCCGGCCGCGACTTGGGGGGAAGAGGATTTCATGCGCGCTAATGGTGAGCGTCGTCTACGCCTTTACCAAAAGTTCGCTGATGCGCCGGGTCAGGCTAAGCCAGACTGGTGGATTGTTGCTCAAATGGCTTCGCGAATGGGGTACGACGGGTTTGATTGGCAAAACTCAAATGACGTAGCTGAAGAGTCATCACGATTTAGCCGTGGTAGCCGTAAAGATTTTAATATGATTAAAGTTGCAGCACATGCTGAAGGGAAAACTCTTCATCAAAAGCTCGCTGAATTTGGTACCGAAGGGATCCAAGGGCCTGTTTTTTATAACTATGACACCAAGAAGCTGATTGGCACTAAGCGCTTGCATGACACTGAAATGAGTTGGGATGATTTGGTCGACAAAGGGCTGCAAGATGGCCCTCAAGGCGCCAATATTATGCGCAAACAACTTACTCAATTTAATAGTCAGACGGGGAAGGTCAATCTTCAAAAACATCCTTGGGATCTGTTTAGTGATTTCCATGCTTGGCTTACTCCCCAAAAGGACGAGTTGTGGTTCTCGAATGGTCGTATTAACGAAATTTGGCAGTCAGGGTTTGATGATATCGAGCGCAGGCCTTACATCACTCATCGCTGGCCTGAAAACTGGATTGAAGTTCACCCAGAAGATGCGGAAAAGCGGGGCATAGAAGCCGGAGATGAAGTGCTTGTGTACTCGGAGCGGGTGGCCAATTTTAAAGATACGATTCTGGGTATCGAGTCGGACGATTTTCAGTTTAGTAACCTAATGAAAAATGGTCACATTCAACTGGATTACGCGGAGATTAAAGCCGTTGTGATTGTCACCTCAGCCACGAAAAAAGGTGTGTTGTATTGCAATATGATGGACATGAAGAACCCAGCGAATGCTTTAACTACAAGGGTAGTTGACCAAATCAGTGGTAACTACAACTACAAAATGGGCGTCGCCAAAATAAAGAAAATTGGCGAATCAAAATATAAGCGTGAGTTTGAAGGGTTCTCCTTTGCACCACGTAACATTGTGTAAGGGAAGTTTATGTTTGGCGTATTATTGGTTTTGCATGTCTTGGCTGCCACCATTTGGACGGGAGGGCACATTATTCTCAGCGTCGTTATCCTTCCTAAAGTCTTGAAACACCGTTCTCCAGAAATGTTATTGGAATTCGAGCAAGGGTACGAAAAGGTGGGAATGCCTGCTTTGGTAGTTCAAGTGGTGACCGGGTTGATGCTCGCTTATCACATGTTGCCGGACGTTAGCTTATGGTTTGATATGTCGATTCCATTGGCTCATGGCATTGCCGCTAAATTGACGTTGCTGTCTCTGACGGTATTGCTAGCCCTAGACGCACGCTTTCGTGTGATTCCAAAACTATCGAAGGACAACTTGGTTGATATGGCGCTGCACATTGTGCCGGTGACCATTATTTCAATTTTGTTTGTGGTTGTCGGAGTGTCATTTAGAACGGGTTGGCTAGTTTGATCTGTTTTTACGTTTAGTGCGGAATATTTGACAATGTCTAAGTTAGATAAGTAACAAGAAACAGCGCCAATTCGGCGCTGTTTCTTGTTACTGACCCCTTAGCCTGTCTTCAGGCTGGCATTCCTATCACACATCAACAGAGAGTTGATGCTTCAAGACAGGGACAAAGGTTATTTAATTTTTTGCTCTGCTTGATCGAGCAAGCCTTGCATCTTTTTCTGAGCTCTGCGACTCACACGTTTTTTGGCCGCGGTGCGAGCTTCTTCTAAGTTAACACTTGGATCACCAACAACCACGAGCGCCACCATTCCGTGTCTGTGGTGCACTTTACATTTGATTCCGTACACTCCGGGCTTATCAAAAGTGACTTCCTGAGCGTTTGACCCGGATATCATAAGAGGTTTAGCTCCGTCAGGAAGCATCCCTTGAATGCTATGAGCAGTATGAGAGCCAACGGTTCCTTTAAAAAGCACCTTGTCACCAGGTTCGATTTCTACGTAATCAGGAATGAATTGATACATCTTGTCGATGTTTTCAGAATTCATGTCCATCACTTGTTTGATGACCTTTGTTTCAGCAAACGCAGGGGCTGCAATAATAGATAGGATTAGTAAAATTAGGCGCATCGTATTCACTCTATTAAATAAGAATTATTTTCAACAATGCTAATTTATTCAGGGTTTGGTTGGAAGTTGATTTTTACATCACACATGTGAATCAAAAGGGTTCTTGTGTTAGATCAAGCAAACAAACCGATGACCCAAGCTATAAACTGAATTCATCACGACATTAAAGGGCGAACAGCTTTGTTTACATTCCGAATAGGTAGGAGTGGTTTTCACAATTACACATAGTTTTTCACGCAAACGGTGTTCTACATGTATTTATAGGCTTCTATATATATTTATAAGAACCTAAATGAAAATGATTGTCATTTACTTACGTTGTTGGTAACCTATTGTGAAACTTTACAACATTCCTCTTAATGCACTGAAGTGTATATAAAACCCCGCTAAACCCTATGTAAACTATGGTTATTCGTTTGCTTTGCTTGTTAATTAAGCATATCTACCTCTTTTGTTCTACCCCTTTAGGGTAGTTTGTTTTCGTAATTGATTTACATCATATTTTCATTTTCTTTCATAATTCATTATTCGCTCAGTTAAGAAATATATAACCTTCAGGAATTCTTATGAGCAAGATGAAGCTAGTCGTAATCGGTAACGGGATGGTCGGTCATCGCTATATCGAAGATTTAGTCGAGAAGACAGATGTTGCAAACATGGACATCACGGTGTTCTGTGAAGAACCACGTGTTGCGTATGACCGTGTGCACCTTTCTTCTTACTTTTCACACCATACTGCAGATGAACTTTCTTTGGTAAAAGAAGGCTTCTACGAGAAACACGGCATCAACATGCTGATCGGTGAACGTGCTATCAACGTTAACCGTGAAAAGAAAACAGTTTACTCAAGCACTGGTCGTGAAATTCAATACGACAAACTTGTTCTTGCGACTGGTTCTTTCCCGTTTGTACCGCCAATTAAAGGCCACGAAGGTAAAGACTGTTTTGTTTACCGTACTATCGAAGACTTAAAAGCTATCGAAGCGACGGCAAAGAACTCAAAGTCTGGTGTTGTTGTTGGTGGTGGTCTACTTGGTCTTGAAGCGGCTGGTGCACTAAAGGCATTAGGTGTGACGACTCACGTTGTAGAGTTTGCTCCCAAGCTTATGGCAGAGCAGCTTGATCTTGCTGGTGGTAATCAACTTCGTCAAAAAATCGAACGTATGGGCGTAAACGTTCATACAAGTAAGAACACGCTTGAAATTGCTCCTGAAGGCACTGAAGCTCGTAACGTAATGCGTTTTGCAGACGGTACAGAGCTAGAAACTGATTTCATCGTATTCTCTGCTGGTATTCGCCCACAAGACAAACTTGCTCGTCAAATGGGCCTAGGTATTGCGCCTCGCGGTGGTATCGAGATTAACGATCACTGTCAAACGACAGACAAAGATATCTACGCTATCGGTGAGTGTGCATCTTGGAACCAAACGTTCTACGGTCTAGTGGCTCCTGGTTACAAAATGGCGACCGTTGCGGTTGACCACGTTGTTGGTAACGAAAGCACATTTGAAGGTGCAGACATGTCTGCGAAGCTTAAGCTTCTTGGCGTGAAAGTAGGTTCTATCGGTGATGCTAACGGCCGCACTCCAGGTTGTAAGAGCTACGTTTACCAAAACGAAGAACAAGAAATTTACAAGCGACTAATCGTTTCTGAAGACAACAAGAAGCTGCTTGGTGCGGTAATGGTCGGTGATACGTCTGACTATGGTGATCTTCTTCAGCTAATGCTGAATGAAATCGACCTGCCAGAGCATCCAGATGCATTGATTCTTCCTGCTCACGCGGGTGCTGAAAAGCCAACACTTGGCGCGGATTCTTTACCAGAAACTGCCGTTATCTGTTCTTGTTTCGATGTAACTAAAGGCAAGATTGCACAAGCCGTTGCTGAAGGTCACCATACAATTGGTGATATCAAAGCAGTAACTGGTGCTGGTACTGGCTGTGGTGGTTGTATTCCACTTGTGACTTCAGTACTGAACGCTGAACTTGCTAAAGCCGGTGTTGAAGTGAAGAACGACGTATGTGAGCACTTTGCTTACTCTCGCCAAGAGCTTTTCCACTTGATTCGTATCGAAGAAATCAAAACATTCGATGAGTTACTAGAGAAATACGGTAAAGGCTACGGCTGTGAAGTATGTAAGCCTCTAGCGGGTTCTATTCTTGCTTCTTGCTGGGGTGAGCACATCCTTAAGCCTGAGCTAGTGAAACTGCATGATACCAACGATAACTTCCTAGGTAACATCCAAAAAGACGGTACTTACTCTGTTATCCCTCGTATGGCAGGTGGTGAAGTAACGCCTCAAGCACTAAGCGTTCTTGCTGATGTAGCGGCTGAATACAACCTGTACACCAAGATCACAGGTGCACAGCGTATCGGTCTATTCGGTGCTCAAAAAGATGACTTACCAGCAATCTGGAAGAAGTTAGTTGCTGCGGGCTACGAAACAGGTCAAGCGTACGCGAAGGCGCTACGTATGGCTAAGACATGTGTCGGTTCAACTTGGTGTCGTTACGGCGTTCAAGATTCAGTTGGCCTAGGTGTGATGATCGAGAACCGTTACAAAGGCATCCGTACTCCTCATAAGATGAAGTTTGGTGTGTCTGGCTGTACTCGTGAGTGTGCTGAAGCTCAAGGTAAAGACTTAGGTATTATCGCGACTGACGCAGGTTGGAACATGTACGTATGTGGTAACGGTGGTATGAAGCCTCGTCACGCAGACTTACTTGCAAGCGACCTAGACCAAGAAACGCTGATCAAATACATCGACCGTTTCATGATGTTCTACATCCGCACGGCTGCGCCACTACAACGTACTTCGGTATGGATGGACAACCTAGAGGGTGGTGTTGACTACCTACGTGAAGTGATTGTCGACAACAAGCTTGGCATCAATGACCAACTTGAAGCGGACGTAGCTGGCCTTGTGGGTAACTTTGCTTGTGAGTGGACTGACACTATCAACGACGAAGCTCAACTTAAGCGCTTCTCACACTTCATCAATGCTGACGACCGTGATGAAAACGTTGTGTTTGTTGACGATGGCCGAGAACAACACCGCCCAGCAACATTCACAGAAAAACACCCAGAAGCGAAGGGCGATATCCTTCACGTTGAACTGGTTTAATTGGGAGACGACATCATGGCATTTACCAAAGTTTGTAAGATCGAAGACATTATTCCAGGTACCGGTGTTTGTGCGTTGGTTGGTGGTGAGCAAGTTGCTATTTTCCGCCCAACTAAAGCCGAAGAAGTGTTCGCTATTAGTAACACTGACCCGTTTTTTCAATCAAACGTTTTATCTCGCGGTTTAACGGTTGAGCACAAAGGTGAGCTTTGGGTGGCAAGCCCACTTAAGAAGCAACGCTTTAACCTAGCAACAGGTGTGTGCATGGAAGACGAGAGCTTCAGTGTAAAAGCGTATAAAGCTCGCGTTACTAAAGGTGCTGTAGAAGTTTCAGCATAGTTAGTTCGAAACCATAGCTAGTTCGAAACTTCGACACAGTTACTTAGCAAGATTTGATAGATCAAGGGTTCTAGTTATCGACATTGCCTTAATTCGGCAACTAGAACCTTTTCCTATCCGATTTCAACTTTTAATTTTAACTTTTTAAGGACAATCTTATGTCTACTGATTTTAAACCAGCAGAATTCGTTCAAACAATGATCGATGTAGGTGAAGCGAAAACGAAAACAAGTACTCGTGATCTACTGATTCGAAGCACAATGGCAGGCATCATTCTTTCTCTTGCTGTTGTAGTGGCAATCACGACTATCGTGCAAACAGGCATTGGTATTGTTGGCGCTCTTGTGTTCCCTGTGGGCTTCGTCATTCTAAGTGTAATGGGCTATGACCTAGTAACCGGTGTATTTGGCCTTGCTCCTTTAGCGAAATTTGATAACCGTCCAGGTATTACTTGGGGTCGTATTTTACGTTGTTGGGGTCTTGTTGGTCTTGGTAACCTTATCGGTTCTTTAATTGTTGCAGTGTTAGTGGCAATTTCACTTACAGGTAACTTCTCTTTAGAACCAAACGCAGTTGCTCAAAAGTTCATTGCTGTTTCTACAGGTCGTAGCCTAGGGTTTGAAAACATGGGCATGGACGGCTGGATCACATGTTTCGTGCGCGGCATCTTCTGTAACCTAATGGTTTGTCTAGGTGTGATTGGTAACATGACTGCACGTACAGTTGCTGGTCGTGTAGCAATGATGTGGTTCCCAATCTTCATCTTCTTCGCACTTGTATTTGAGCACACAGTGGTAAACATGTTTCTATTCCCACTGGGTATGATTCTTGGCGCTGACTTCGGTATCGCGACATGGTTGAACTTCAACCTTATCCCAACAATCTTAGGTAACATCGTTGGTGGCCTACTGTTAACGTGTGTTCCCCTATACCTGACTCATGTTAAAACAGCTCCTTCTCTAGGCGCGAAGTAATACGGTAAACGTAAGTTAGTATGAGATTGAAAGCCCCAACAACGTGTTTGGGGCTTTTTTAGTTTGAAAGCTGTCAGTGTATTCTCGGGCAGACAACACCTTAGTTATCATAGATGCGTTGTTTGCTATTGAGCAAAACATCCGCAATAGATTGTTTTGTTATAATTATTTCTATCTTCGTTAGTATTTAGACTGAATATTTATTTCAACACCTGATAGTCTAAGAGGTAAGGATTTTGATAAGTCATCATGAATACAGTGACTTATCACATAGATTGAAGCTTGAGATAAAACAAGCAAACCTTCGGAGCGCAGAATGTCAGAAGTATCGTCATCGAATGTTAAAGAAGTAAGCAATGGATTTGTTTCATTGGTAGGTGCAGGTCCGGGCGACCCAGACCTACTTACACTAAAAGCCGCACGAGTGATTCAACAAGCAGACGTTTTGGTTTATGACCGCTTGGTATCAAAAGATATCTTAGCGATGGCTAATCCAGAAGCTGAAATGTTGTATGTGGGTAAGAAGCTCGATCACCACTGCGTACCACAAGATCAGATCAACCAACTATTGGTGACCAAAGCACAAGAAAACAAGCACGTTGTGCGTCTAAAAGGTGGTGATTCGTTTATCTTTGGCCGTGGTGGCGAAGAGTGCGAAACGTTAGCTGAGAATGACGTGAGATTTGAAGTGATTCCTGGTATTACTGCAGCCGCAGGAGCGACCGCATATGCGGGAATTCCATTGACTCACCGTGACCACGCGCAAAGCGTACAGTTTATTACGGGTCATTTGAAGAAAGATGGCGAAGATATTGACTGGCGTTCTCTTGCTCAACACAATCACACGATCGTGTTTTACATGGGCTTGAAAGAGAGTCCGAATATTCAGAAGAATTTACTCGATAACGGTATGCGAGAAGACATGCCAGTTGCGATTATCGAAAATGGCACTCGCCAAGAACAGAAAGTGTTTAGAGGTGGGCTACGTGACCTAGCTGATCTTGCTGGCGTTGCAAAGAGCCCAGCACTGATTGTGGTTGGAAGTGTTGCTCAGCTCCATGAAAAACTGGCTTGGTTTAACAAGCCAGCTTAAGTGATTGATGATCAAGCTTAGCTGACTAAGAATCAAATACTGCAGCGGCTACTCTGTCGCTGCATTTCTTGTTGGCGCATGGGCATTTCGTCAATAATATTGGTGATTAAACTCCAGTCGGTTTTACCACTCCACCTGTGTTTCTCTTTCCCGTCTTTGCCAATCAACACGGCAGTGTGTGAACCTTTGGGTATTCCATAACTGTTAGTCACTGCATCCAAATTAAACTCTTCAACTAACCATGCAGGAACGGTGTAGCCGCTTTCGGCGATGACCATGATAACTACATCTCGCTCGTCCAATTGACAATTGTTAATCAAGACTTCATTGAGAAACTCTTTTACGATCGAATCATCTGTTGGAGCGAAATAAATAACACTGCGGTGTGGCAGAGCTTTGGAATGAGAGTAGGCTGGGTAGGCGTGTAACGAGTTGACTGACAGAATCATAAACATAACCGTGCTTGTTATTAAAGCGTTCAGTGTTTTGGAAATTACGTTTGTTACCGATGCCTTAGTTATCGCTGCCTTAGTTATGGCTGCGTTAGCTATTGCCGCGCAGCAACGTCTCAATACTGAGTCAAAGGTGTCGCTGCCGAGGCATGATCTGATTATTTGTCGGTACTGCATGTTCCACCTTCCTCGATAAACCCAAACAAGCTCTAAGTTAATAACAACTACGTTAAGCCAATAACAACTACGTTAAGCATAGCTAATGAGTTCATTTTTATTAAAGAAAGCGACTCGCATTTTAGAAGTGAATAGAATAGGGTATACGGAAAATCTAAAGGTATGAATTTATGGAAAACATAGCAATTTTGGTCGACGTTCAGAACGTTTACTATACAACACGCGATAAATACCGTTCTAACTTCGACTATAACCAGTTTTGGTATGTTGCCACGGAAGGACGTAACGTTGTCGAAGCCAATGCTTACGCAATCTCAAGCCAAGATCCTAAACAGCGCCAATTCCACCATATCCTTCGTGGTGTTGGTTTTAATGTGAAGCTAAAACCGTTTATTCAGCGTCGTGATGGTAGCGCCAAAGGGGATTGGGATGTCGGTATCGCGTTAGACGCGATAGAGCTTGCGGAGACGGTTGATACGATTGTTTTGGTATCGGGTGATGGCGATTTTGAAATCTTGGTAGAGCGAATCAAAGAGCGTTTTGGAAAGCCTGTTGAAGTGTATGGCGTTCCTGGGTTAACAGCTCAAAATCTTATCGATTCTGCCTCAAAATTTGTACCGATTGAAAAAGATTTTCTTCTATAGAGGAAATCACGCACTTTATAATTGAAATCAATAATAACGATAATTAGAATGCAAACAGTTCTTATTTATCGGTGTGTGAAATGTCTCGTGTTTTAGTTGTTGATGATGATATTCAGTTGTGTGAGTTACTGGGTGAAGTGCTGGAAAATGAAGGGTATCACGTTGATACCGTTCATTGCGGTGAATCAGCTCTAGAGTTTATTCAATCAAATCCTGTTGATTTAGTCTTACTCGATGTGATGCTCCCCAATTTAAGTGGTATTCAAGTCGCAAGACGTATTTGTCAGCGTTTTGCTACTCCTATCCTTATGCTAACTGCGCTTAATGATGATGCCTCCATGCTAGATGGCTATCAAGCCGGGGCAGATCAATACATCGCTAAGCCTTTCAATGTTCCTGAGCTTTTGACCCGGATTAAGGTGATCTTACGCCGAGTTGGGTTTGAGCGACAAAGACAATCAATGGCTTCATCTAATCAAGGTTTGTGCGAGCAACTTACCCGTTTACCTTTAACGGGCACTGAAAAAGAGTTGCTCGATTATCTGATCAAAAATAATGGCATCGTTGTATCAAAATCTGACTTGCAAATACATGTCTTGAAGAAAGAGCTGTGCCCCTTCGACCGTAATCTAGATATGCATATCAGCAACATACGTCGAAAATTGGTGCAGGCTGGCTTATCAAAGCAACATATTAAAACTGTGCGCGGTCAAGGCTACAGCTACCTAGAGTCGGTAGGAGTATGAGTAACTGGTTTCTACGGTGCCCTGATTTCGTTATCAAGCGTAAGGATGGCTTAACGTTTCAGCTGTTCAGTTGCCTGACCGTGATTTTAGTCAGTATCCTCATCCTTCAAGGTGTCGCAGAACGAGCGCTGATGAAAGCCTTGTTGAAGGTACCTGAACCTGTCAAAGCTGAAATGTTGGATTTGGCTTATCAAGCTAATGTACTGATCGAAGAAGGGGACATGGATGAGCTTGCCGACTGGGGCAATGCCCAACGTTATTATTTATTCATTATCGATGAAAACAACCGACCTATTACCCACCGACACATGCATCCGCATTTTGAATTTAAGTTGAAGTACCTGCGTACATTAGACCATCAACTCAGTGATCGTGTGAGTAAGCCTATCTTCGGCTTGCCACTTGATAACGGCAATACACTCGTGATCCAACTGCCAGGCCAGTTTCATCCAGCAAAATCCTTTGCACCGTATTCCTACGCGCTGAAAGTTGTGATTGCTTTGATCGTGTTATCGCTGTTTTCCATTATTATGGCGAAAAGTCTGCAGCAGCCACTCGATCGTTTAAGGGAGGCCAGTCGAAGGCTCGCACAAGGAGATTTTTCAGTGAGTGTTGTGTCTGAGTTGGATTCAACTACACGTGAATTCAATGAGCTTGCCAATGATTTTGACCATATGACCTTTGAGATTAAGTCTCTGGCTGAAAAGCAGCGTCGTTTGATTCGTGATGTATCACATGAGTTGAGGACACCGTTAGCAAGGCAGAATCTCGCATTACATTTACTACGTAGTAAGGTCGATGAAAAAAGTATGGGTTTACTCGAACGGATGGAAAGCGAAACGGAAGAGATGAATAAGCTGGTGGGTGAAATTCTTGAGTTCAGCCGGCTAGAAACCTCTCGTTATGATTCTAAGTTAACTCCAATGCATCTTGAGCAGTATTGCTCAATGCTAATTGTACAGATGCAAAATGACTTGAAACCTAATCAAACTTTGACTGGTGATTTGGAAACTGCAACATCAATGGTTAATGTTGACGAGAGGCTACTTTTGAGGGTGATCAGTAACCTTGTAGGAAATGCGATCAAATACGCAGGGGGCAATGCGGATATTGTCGTCAAGACCTATGGGCAGGTCAATGATAAGCGTTACAGTGTCATTTCTGTGGAGGATGATGGTGAAGGTATCCCAGATAACAAGATTGCAGATATCTTTGACCCGTTTACCCGCATCGAGTCAGCCAGAGATAAACAGTCTGGTGGTTACGGTCTTGGACTCGCGATCGTTAAGGAAGCTATGGGAGTGATGAATGGGCATGTTACCGCTGAGAACAGAGAAGGTGGGGGACTTAGAGTGAACCTTATGTTTCCTATCGTAGATTAAGCGTTAGGCTCGGCACTCAACGCTCAGCCCCTGTAACGAGAAGATAGATGAGAGTTGAATCGTTTCGGCTCAAAGAGAACCCAATAAAAAACGCCACTGCAGATGCAGTGGCGTTTTTGTTTATACGCTTTTCATTATCAGCTAAGGCATAGCCATTAATTACGCCTTAGCTTGGAGATAAGAGCGACAGAGAAGCTAGATTATGCCTGTTGGCGTGCTAGCTTAACTTCTTCTTCTTTCTCACCAGCTGCCGGGTCATTGAAGCGAGACTCATCAAGAGAACCTTCAGACTTAGCAACGATGATAGTTACGGCACTATCACCTGTGATGTTTACAGCGGTACGAATCATATCAAGAAGGCGGTCAACACCCATGATTAGAGCAATACCTTCAAGCGGTAGACCAACTTGGTTCAATACCATCGCTAGCATAACAAGACCAACACCAGGAACACCTGCGGTACCAACAGACGCCAATGTCGCTGTTAGGATAACCATTAGGTAATCACCCATAGTCAGGTCGATGTTGTAAGCTTGTGCAATAAACGCAGTTGCAACACCTTGCATGATAGCTGTGCCATCCATGTTCACTGTTGCACCTAGTGGTACGGTGAATGAAGCGACTTTGTTGTCTACGCCCATGCGGTTTTTAGCCGTTTCCATTGTTACTGGAATCGTTGCGTTCGAAGAGGCAGTTGAAAACGCAAACATGATTGCATCTTCCATCTTACGTAAGAACGTAATCGGACTTAGGCCTGTGAATCCTTTAAGCATCGCGCTGTAGGTAACCAAACCGTGTAGAAGTAGGGTACCCGCAAGCACTAAGAAGTATTCTGCTAGGTTCCAAATTGCGCTTAAACCAAGGCCAGAGAACAGCTTCGCCATTAAGAAGAATACGCCGTAAGGCGCAAGGTTCATTAGTAGCGCAACTAGCTTCATGATCACTTCGTTTAGATCAGAGAAAACCGCAGCGATACGCTCACCTGGTTTACCCGCTGCACTGATTGCAATACCAAACAACACAGCAAATACGATAACTTGTAGCGTTTTGCCCTCAGCCATCGCCTGAATAGGGTTGGTCGGGAACATGTCGATGATGACTTGGCCCAAAGAAGGAGCATCAGCTGATTTGAAAGAGCTCGCAGCCGTAAGATCCGCACCCGCTCCAGGTTGGAACAAATTACCGATAGTCAGTGCTAGAGTGATAGCTACAGCAGTTGTACCGATATAAAGTGCAAGTGTTTTGCCCCCCATACGGCCAAGAGTTGATAAGTCTTTAAGAGAGCTTGTACCGCACACGAGTGAAACGAAGACGAGTGGTACAACAAGCATTTTTAAACTGGCGACAAAGATCTGTCCGCCTACTTCAAAGAGTCCGTTAACGATGTAGTTGTTAACAAATCCGCTGTCTGCAAAAAGGGATTGAATGGCAAATCCCGTTAATATACCTACGACCATACCGAGGATAACTCGGCCAGTCAGAGACATAGGTTTCTTGGTATTCATTTAGAACACTCCTTATTATTTATAACTTTGATACCTTTCCAAAGTGAGCAGGAGATTAGCAGTCGGTTGATTAAATCGAAAAACAAAAAATGAGTTTGGAATTACAGATGTGATCAGAATCACTGATAATTGTTCAAATAAAACAAAATAAAACAAAATAATTCACCAGTTCTTTACATTTATCGAGTGTTTTATACAAAAAATCGTCGTTCTGAAGGTAATAAATAAGATAAGAGGATTTTGTTATAGATGTTTGCTTATTACATTGACTGCGCAAATGGCGGTGTTTCAAAAAGTTTGGCGCAGAGAGCCGATTTTTAATTCAAGTGCTCGTTAAATGACTGTATTGAATTGGTTTCTTTTAACTGCAGGTTAACGACTCGTCAGCTCGTCTTTACAAAACTTTACGAATGCAAAGAATGTAAATTTAATGCAAATAGTAATAGTTATCACTTATATTCCCCGTCGAAATAATTCAGTGGTACCGGAAACGGTCTAACGGACACATCGAATAAATAACAAAGTGTTCGTCTAAAAGAATAAAAGTGGAGAAAAGGACATGTTTTCAAAAAAGCCATTGGCTTTAGTGATCGGCGCAGTATTAGCTTCACCAGCAGTATTGGCAGAAGCAGTAAAAACTGACGAGCATATGGTTGTTGAAGGTCGTGATTACGGTTATAAAGCCGACACGAATACAACAGCAATGCGCATGGAGGCGACTCAATTAGAGACTCCAGGACAAGTTACGATTATCAGTGAGCAAATCATTGATGAGCAACGCGCAAGCACGCTTGGCGAAGTATTAAAAAATGATGCGTCAATTTCAGCGGGTTCTAAATCAACAAACCGTGAGCGCTTCAACCTACGTGGTTTCTCTCTAGGAAGCAGTTCTGGTTACTTGCGCGATGGCGTTCAACACTGGTCTCATTACCGTCAACCGGTAGAACTACTAGAACGTGTTGAAGTACTAAAAGGTCCTGCAGGTTTGCTCTACGGTAAATCAGCACCTGGTGGCCTTGTTAACATGGTTGCTAAGAAGCCTACGTATGAAACTCAAGTTAGCGTAAGCCAAGACATTGGTTCTGACAGCTACACACGTACTACCGCTGATGTAAGCGGTTCATTGAACGATGATCAAACTCTACGTGCTCGTCTTATTGTTTCACAAGAAAACCAAGACTCTTACCGCACACGTTTTGACGGCACAGATGTAGAGACTGACCGCTTTGTTGGTGGCCTATTTGTTGATTACGATATCAACGAAGATGTGATGCTATCTGCGCATTACGACCGTACTCAAGAGTTAGGTGATCTAGATAACGGCTCAAAGATTGATACGAAAACAGGTAAAGCGATTACCCCAAATACGGTTAATGACCAACGCTTCGCACAAACAGACAACGACGTAGCAAACTACGGTGTGGCTGTTACAGCAAACTTGAGCGATACATGGGCAGTTAAATCGGGTATCAGTCGTCAGTTTTACGAACGTCGCCGTACTGAATCAGATAACGTTATTGATTCAAAGAAAGACAGAAAAACCAAGAAAACACTAGGTTATGGTTACAAAGTATCAGACCGTCATGATGAGTGGACGTTTGACACGGCTTACGTGGATTTTACTGGTGATGTTGATGCATTTGGTGTGAATCACCGTCTGTTGGTGGGTGCAAATGGGTTGCACTACGATTACAAGCGCCTGTACGTATCAGACTACGCTTGTTTTAACGCTTCAGAAGCAGACACAATGAAAGAGTGTGGCAAAGGCTTTGATATGCCTGCAGACATTCACTATAACAACGATGATTCAGTATCACACTCGAAGAGCCAACACTACGGTCTATATCTTCAAGATTTAGTGACGTTCAATGAGCAGTGGCAAGCACTTGCTGGTGTTCGTTTCGCTTACGATGATACGACGAGCAGTTCTGGTAAAGAAGAGAGCTACAATAACATCCTACCTAAGTTCGGTGCGATTTACTCTCCGGCGCCAAACGGTTCTATTTACGCGGTTTACTCTGAAAGTTTTGAACCTGTAAGTGAGATTTCTGATAAAGATGATGTGAACTTCGGCCAGTCTCAAGATGCGAAGAAAGGTACACTTTATGAGCTAGGCTCAAAGTGGGAACTGTTTGATGAGCGTTTATTCGTATCAGGAGCAGTATTCCAGATCACACAAACGAACATGCAAGTTACAGAAGACCTTCCTGCATCTCATGCAAAAGATACTCGTACTACACAGGTGGGTGAGCAAGTTCACACTGGTGTGGAGCTAGCTGCGACGGGCTACGTGACGGATGCGTTCTCTGTAAGTGCATCAACAATGTTCTTAGATGCTGAATATAAGAATGACCCTGCTCTTAATGGTAAAACACCAGCAGACGTTCCTGAATTTACTGCAAGCATCTGGTCTACTTACGCATTCAACAACGGTACTGATGTAAACCTAGGTGTGTATCACGTAGGTGAGCGTTACACTGAAAGTGCTAACACGTTTAAGAAAGACGCTTACACTCGTGTAGATGCTGGTGTTGCACATACGATTAAGTACGATGAAAACTTAGACTTTGTTGCACGCTTTAATGTAGAGAACTTATTCGATACAGATTACCTAGAAGGCGGCAGCACTCGCGGCGTTGTTGTTGGCGAAGGTCGTAACTACATGGCTACGTTACAGGTAAAATACTAATTTGTTAGTAGGGTACTATTGGTAGCTTAAATATTAAGGGGAAGGTTTCGACTTTCCCCTTTCTTGATTCTGCTATTTAGTAAAAATACCCCTAGCAATGCGAGTGGTTTTTAATGATAATGAGACTGCTTATCAATAAAACTCATTTGTTCTTCTTCTAAAGTAAATGACTACAATTATGAATCTTTTAAAAACTAGCCTAGCACTTGCCATCAGTTTGGTTGCAACGTCATCGATGGCAAACAGCTTGGATCAAGCTCAATCAATTCAAAACAAGACCAATAACGCGTCGGCTTCGAGCCAAAAGGTTATTGATAAAAGCTCACAAGCAACATTATTGCTGCAAGCTGAGGTTGAGCGTCTGCAAGAAGAAGTGAAAAATTTAGAAATCTATCACGATCATCTTGCCGCATTGGTTAAGAGCCAAGATCAAGAAGCGCAGAGTATTGAAGGGCAGATCGACGAAATCAAACTAACACGTCAAGGTGTTGTGCCTTTAATGTACAAGATGATCGATGGTCTCCAGGAAGTTATTGAAAGCGATCTACCTTTCAAGACAAATAGCCGTCTGCGTCGCGTTGAAAAGCTGAAAGCGATGATGACTCGTGCTGATGTCAGTGATGCTGAAAAATATCGCCGTATTTTAGAGGCGTACCAAATTGAAGTGGATTACGGTATTAAGCTAAGTTCTTATTCAAGCCGTGTCGAGTTAAGTCAAGATAAAGTGCTTGAAGTTGATATTTTGCATCTTGGCCGCATTTCACTGGTCGCTCGTAACTTAAATGGTACCCAATATTGGTCTTGGGACCAAAATAGCGATCAATGGCAAGAGTTGGATTCTTCGATGAAATCTGAGTTGGACAAAGCGTACGATATTGCTAATAAGCAAGCGTCTCCAAGCTTAATTACTTTACCTGTTTCTTTAACTGTTGCGGAGGTTAAGTAATGAACTTAAAGCCATTAGCAGCATTGCTTTGCATTACGTCAATTTCATTTTCTGCTTTCTCTGCATCAGACACGACAGCTCAGCTTGTTAACAAAGCAAAATCAGAGAGTCGCACGCAAGCGTCTCATAACGTAATTCGTGAAGCTGACTTTAAAAAGACAGAACAACAACTCAAAGCGATCAAAGCACAGCTTGAAGCTAAACGTAGCTCTATTCAAGGTGCGACCGATGTTCTGACTCAGACATTCAGTGATAACGAAAACAAGCTTGCTCGTTTAGAAGAGAAACTGCGTTTAGAAACAGGTAGCTTAGGTGAGTTGTTTGGCGTTGTAAGACAAAATGCAAAAGACCTTGAACATGAGCTTACGGATACAGTAACTAACGTAGATCGCGCAGCGTATACAGAAACTGTTTATCAAATCGTGGACGCAAAATCATTACCGTCAATGCCCCAGTTAACAGGTCTTTGGTTGAGCATGATGGAGCAAATTCAAGCAAGTTCAGAGATAAGCAAGTCGACAGTTTCACTAGTTAATAGTGAAGGGGTTACTGAAAAGGCAGAAGCTTATCGACTGGGTTCTATTGGCTTAGTTGCAGAACCAGGTTACGTATGGTGGGACTCCAAGCACCAAGATGCGATTGTTTACTTGAAGCAACCATCAAATGGCCCAACGTTGGCATCGCTTTCTTCACTTGCGGATGGCGAAGTATCTAATGTAGTCGTCGATCCCTCTCGTGGATTCATGCTAGAACAATTAGCTTTGGAACCAAGCCTAGCTGATCGCCTGCAAGCAGGTGGCCTAGTTGGTAAAGTTATTCTTGGCTTGTTGGCAATCGGCTTAATCATCGCATTGGTTCGTGGTATTTCTTTGGCTATCGCTCGTCAGAAGATTCGTGCACAGCTTAAGAACCCAAAACAAGCTGGCAATAACCCTCTGGGTCGTGTTCTTGCGGTTTACAGCAAAGAGAAAAATCAAACAGTAGAAGCATTAGAACTGCGACTTTTAGAAGCGGTAGTGGATGAACAAACTCACCTAGAGAAAGGTTTATCAATGCTGAAGCTTCTAGCTGCTCTAGCACCAATGCTTGGCTTGCTAGGTACCGTAACCGGCATGATCGAAACATTCCAAGTGATCACACAGTTTGGTAATGGTGACCCTAAAGTAATGGCGGGCGGTATTTCGATGGCACTTGTTACAACGGTACTTGGCCTTGTTGCTGCAATGCCAATGCTATTGGCACACAACATTCTGAGTACTCAGTCAGAGAACATTCGAAATATTCTGGAGAAGCAGGGCATTGGCCTTGTTGCTGAGCAGGCAGAGAAGTCTATTGAACCAAGCGCTGTTGTTTCACAAGTTGGGACTGCCGCGTAATGGATATTTTGTCGGGTTCTCTATTACCAGCGAGTTGGTTAACGAGTAACTGGCTGCTGTCTTTATCAAACTTTATGGATCAGGGCGGTTTCGTTCTGTGGTGGCTAGCGGCTGTCGTCCTCGTTTTTTGGGTACTTGTGGTAGAACGTGTGCTTTATCTCGCGTTCTACTTTCCAAAGCAGCGTCAAGCTTGGATTAATCAGTGGCATGAAAGAGAAGAACACTCTTCTTGGTATGCGAAAGCCATTCGTGAAGGTTGGTTGGGGCAAGCGAGTATTTTACTTAACCAAAACTTGAACTTTATTAAGCTGTTAGTTGCTATTTGTCCGATGTTGGGTTTGCTCGGTACCGTAACCGGTATGATCTCCGTTTTTGATGTCATGGCGACTCAAGGAAGCAGTGATCCTAAATTGATGGCCTCAGGTATCTCGTTGGCAACGCTGCCAACGATGGCGGGTATGGTTGCTGCATTAGCTGGCATGTTTGTTCACGCTCGCTTAGCGAAAGTCTGTAACCGCTTAGAATTGAAATTAGAAAAATCTTTAAGGAGTCAACGATGAGACTCGGTCGACGTCATTCTAAAAACGAAGAGGCTCAAATAGACCTTACTTCGATGCTTGATATCGTATTCATCATGCTTATTTTCTTCATTGTGACGAGTTCATTTGTTCGTGAATCTGGTGTTGAAGTCAATCGCCCGCAAGCTTCAAATGTAGTGAGCCAAAAAGATGCAGGTATCTTTGTCGCGATTACTTCTGCGAATGACATTTTCATAGATAAACGTGTTGTGGATGTTGAACGTGTTCAAGCGACGTTAGAACACTTGTTGCTAGAACAACCTGATGCTTCTTTGGTTATTCAGGCGGACGAGCATGCTTATAACGGTACGGTTGTTAAAGTGATGGACGCTGCTAAAGGTGCGGGTGTTAAAAATATTGCGCTTGCAGCTGAAAAGCGATGATCTTGGAGGATCTTAATCAATGATTCGCCTATTTCTTGCATTACCTTTAGCGGGAGCGTTGGGTTTAGCACTATTTTCTTTCATGGCTTGGATGGTCGATAATGGACACCAACGTTCGCCAGACAACAGTGAGACGTTAAGTTTCAACATGGTGATGGTTGAACAAGAACAAGAAGTACAGAGAAGACAACGTGCAGTCCCGGAACAACCCGAAATGCCAGAGCCGCCACCGCAAGCGCAAACGTCTCAGTCGCAAGCTGAAGTAACGCCTCTGAATTCAATGTCTTCACTGTCTTCACTGTCTTCACTGGATTTGAATACTTCAATTGAAGGCCTAGCGATTAACGCTCCAACATTTTCTGATTTTGGGTCAAATCAACAGGTAATGCCGCTTTATCGAGTTGAACCTCGTTATCCAGCAAAAGCGCTAAAGCGTGGCGCAGAAGGGTATGTCATTTTGTCTTTTACAATCGATGAAACAGGACGTTCTGTTGATATTCAAGTTACGGATGCAAATCCACGTCGTATGTTTGAACGTGAAGCGATAAGAGCACTTAAAAAATGGAAGTATCAACCTAAAGTCGTCGATGGAAAAGCGGTAGCGCAGGTTGGTCAAACCGTGAAACTAGAGTTTAAGTTGGCAAAATGATGAAACAGATATGGATATTAGTGGGCTTGTTGATAATGCCCCTTACAGTACCGGCAAAAGAGCTTACCCAATACACCGTTATTCGTGTTCAAAAGGCGAATAAACTTGCTCAAGAGGAGCAGGTTAAACAGGCGATTGAGGTTTTGGCTAGTTTGGAGTTATCTAAAGGCTATGACAAAGCCTATGTCGCTCGCATGCTTGGTGTGTTTTACTGGCAAGATGGTAAAACAAAGACGGCAATCAAGCAGCTTACTTATGCAGTGGATAGTCGCTTATTGGTCGATGAACAAGCTTGGGTAACGAAACGTATGTTAGCTGATTTACTGCTTAGCGAGCAGGATTTTAAAGCGGCATTACCACACTATTATGAGCTCGTTAAAACAGCACCGGAAACTGAAAAGAAAGACACACTATGGATGCGAATTGCTCAAGCTGAATACCAAATTGAAAACTGGACGAAAGTACTGGCGGCTATAGGTAGTCATAACAAGTTTAATTCAAAACCACAGTTGTCGCCTCTCTCGTTAAAGCTGGGTGCTCAACTACAGTTAAAACAATGGAAGCAATCAATTCCTACGTTAGAAAGTTTAGTTGAACTTCAACCCGAAAAAGACAATTGGTGGCGTCAACTGGTCGGGATTCAGTTAAGGCTAGAGCGTAGCCGAGATGCGTTGAATACCTTAGCGCTTGCTGAGCTACAAGGTGTTGAACTGAATAATTCAGACCGTAGGCTACTTGCTCAACTGTACGCGAAACGAGGCATCCCTGAGCGCGCTGCGCAAGAAATTAGCAAGTTAGATGACGCAAACAGCGATGTTCAACTTCTGGCTGAGCAAGCAACCTACTGGCAGTTAGCGAAAGAGTGGGACAATGCTATTGAAGTGTGGACGTTAGCGTCGAACTTGAACACTCGATACCATTGGAATGTTGCTCAATTATTGGTTCAGCAAGGTTACTACAAGCGAGCTCTGGTTGTTTTAGACAAAGTGAAAGACAAGAACAAGCAAGCTGACGTTGCATTAGCGAAAGTACGTTCATGGTATAAGTTGAAGAACTTAGATAATGCTCTTGCTCAAGCTAAGCGGGCGTACAACATTGAACCGTCTCCTGAGGCTAAAGGGTGGATCAAATATCTTACTCAGCTACGAACAGTCAGTGATAACGGAAACGTCTAACCGCTCATAGCAAACAGAAGACAAGAAACAGCATATTAGAAACAAGAAAAGCAAAAGGGTGTCATTTGATTGTTCAAATGACACCCTTTTTTATATATTGAATAAAATTGAGCCTTAGTGCTTCATTAGGCCTTGCTGTTTGATCGAGGTATGAGCAAAGGCAAAGTTAAGGGCTACACATCTCGCCACTGTGTGATCCCGCAATGATCACTCCGCTTTGGTTTACAATCCAGTTAATGGTGCAGTCACGATAGGGGTTTTTGAAAGAATGTTGTATTTCACCATTCTGGAGTGAGGTTTGAGTTTCTACCCAAGCAAATGTGCGTGACTCCCAAAATGTAACGGCTTGAGAGTGGGGCGTTAAATACAAAGCTTGCGCATCGGTAATATTGGAACCGATGTAACTCTCGATATGTTCGTCAGTACTAACAATCTGGCTAGTACAAGCCGTTACCAATACAGCCAAAGCTACAATAATACGCATTTCTAAATCCTTTTAAACTTGCATGGTTATGTCTGTTTTATAGTCAATAAGCTTAAACCACTCTTGAGCTAATCGTCATGCCAATGCCCTTGATAGTGATCTCTGTTCTAAATAGCTTCAACATTCCTTTCTTAAATGCACGGAACTCCGACTAAACAGGGCCTTTTATAAGCTCTAGAGCTCAGGATATCTACGTTTCCCACTTATATTGCCGCGATTCTTATACGTATACAGTTCGATTGTTCTTCAGTAGATGTTATGTAAATTTCCTTGCGACGCGCGAGAAACGTAAACAATGTAAATTGAATGCCAATACGAATTATTATCAACTAAATTATCGCCATAAAATCTATAGGTACTGGTTTGTATGTCGTTAAAAAGTAGGGCAGTTCAATCATGGGCTCGTCGACTTCATGTTTATATTTCTATGGCGCTGCTGTTTGTTGTTCTTTTCTTTTCAGTGACAGGCATCACCCTTAATCGCCCTGAGCTATTCGAATCAAGCCAACCCAATATCCAACGTTCTACGCTAACGCTTCCCACGAGTTTGTTTACGATCCAAGACGGTCGACTGAAAGCCGACGAGTCTGCTTTTGAAACGTTTTTATTTGAAGAAGCAAACCTATCTGGCGTTCCTTCGGGGTTAGACATCTACGCAGAGATTGAAGACGGTGAGTTACTCATCGGTGAAGTGTCTATGGACTTCAAAGGACCGGGCTACAACGCTTCTGTGTTTGTCGATGTGACTTCTGAAATGGTGGAAGTCGAAACAACGAATTATGGCGTTATCGCATTGTTGAATGACCTACACAAAGGCCGTAATAGCGGTGAAGTGTGGAAATGGTTTATCGATATCACTGCGCTACTGATGATCTTCTTTGTACTGACTGGCGTGTGCTTACTGTTACCTAAGAAAAAGACACTCAATACTTCCATCAAATGGACGGTGTTTGGGTCTGCAATCTCACTTGCTATCTATTTTGTTGCCGTGCCTTAACCCTCCATTAGGTTGATGAATCAGCTTGAAGAACGAACTAAAGGTTAAACGGATTTGAAAGGTTGTTAAACATGAAAAAAATGAATTGGAGCAAATCGCTCCTTGCTTTGTCTCTTTTACCAAGCTTAGGCATGGCTGAGGTGCTTCCTGACACAGCAAAGCTCGATGTGCATTTCGAGTTACCAAGAATTGAGGCTTCTCCATACAAGCGCCCTTACGTAGCGATATGGGTAGAGAACAGTGAAAGAAAGTCAGTGAAAACGATCGAGCTTTGGGTCGGCCAAGATGAATGGCTTAAAGATTTACGAAGTTGGTGGCGAAAAGTCGGACGTTACGACCGCGAACTCGTTGATGCCGTGACTTCCGCAACACGTCCTGTTGGTCAATATCGTTTTGCTTGGGATGGCAAAAATGATGCCGGTCAATCGTTAGAGCAAGGTGAATACACGGTTCATATTGAAGTTGTACGTGAACATGGTGGCCGAAACTATCTTCGCCAAAAAGTAGCACTCACTGACAAAAATGCTTCTTACCAATTAGAACCAACGGAAGAGACCGGTCAGATTACGCTCAACTATATCGTTAAGTAGTAGATAAAGAAGCGATAAATAATGGTAGCCATCGTAGACGCTCATTGAGTGACACGATTAAAAATTACAAATAATGGAATTGAACATGATGAAACAGACAAAAATAAAGGCGCTTGCTCTTGCAGGTGTAATGGCGTTCGGTCTAGCAGCAACGACGACAGCACAAGCTCACCCTCGTTGGGTTTTGCCTTCTCATTTCACCGTTTCTAAAGAAGGTGGTGACTGGTTAACATTTGATGTGACGGCATCCCACGGTACGTTTGTTTTTGATAAGCCAGCAGGAAGTGATAAAGCATTCGTTATCATGCCTGATGGCCGTAACGAGCGTCCTAACTTCGTTGTAAAAGGCAAGCGTCGCTCAATGTTTGATTTCTATTTTGAGGAAGAAGGTACACACAAAGTAGCAATCAACAACGAACCAACGTACTGGACACAGTACAAAGCGGGTCGTCGTGACACAGTAAAATGGATTAAAGCGACTAAAGCTGAGCGTGATGCCTTATTACCTGAAAAATCACGTGACGTGGTAACTCAAGTTGGTTTCACTCGCGCAGAAAGTTACATCACAGTAGGCAAGCCAACGGATTCAGTTTTCAAAATTGAAGGCAAGCTTCTTGAAATGAAGCCTGTTACACACCCTTCAGACATCGTTGAAGGCGAACCGGTGACATTCCAATTCTTCTACAACGGTGAAATCCAGAAAGACGTGAAAGCGGAAATTACTCGTGAAGGTACGCTTTACCGCAATCACCAAGAGCAGATTGATGTAGTGAGCGATGAAAACGGTGAAATCACGTTTACTCCAGACGTAGCGGGTCGTTACGTAATGAAAGCGAACTACAAAGGTGAGTTGGTTGACAACCCACTGGCAGACAAAGCAAGTACGAATGTGCACCTGACATTCGAAGCATTGCTTCAATAGTCGGTTTTATCGGGAGAAAGCTCCTGATTGTTAGATAAAAAAGACAAGGGCTCATTAGAGCCCTTTAACGGTCAGTATACCACTGAAAATTTGTAACGTGGCGAGGGTACGAACGATGAAAATAACAATAAGAGCAAACACCATAATTGCTCCGTGCTTAGCTCTGGGGCTTGGTTTAGCGGCATTACCTGCGCAAGCACACTTTCCATTGATGAGCTGTTGGTTTGAAGGCAAAACGGTTGCCTGTGAGGCAGGTTACTCTGATGGTAGTAAAGCGATAGATTACGCAGTCGCGATGTACGACTATGAAGACAACTTGATAGCGAAAGAGATGACGGATAAACGCTCTATTGTCGAATTTCCAAACCCAAATTCTGAGTTTTACCTCGTGTTTGATTCAGGTCACGAGTTTCCTGTTGAAGTCGACGTTGTAGAGATCAAAGAAAAATGATGATTCAAAGTGTACGCGCTGACACAGGCGGAAGAGAGGGCAAGTGGGTTGGCCTAATCATTATATTCATCCTTTGTTTTGCGACGGTTGCTATTCCGTTTAATCAAGCAGAATCTCATATCGAAGTGACCCTTGATCACCAAGTCTTAGTGACTGATGTTGAGCAAGAAAACTTGGCGATGCTGTCAGAACTCCGTTTGGCTCATGAAGAGATTCGAGATCTTCGCATGGACTTAGACGGCGAATGGCCAAGCGTTGTGTCGCTGAAAGACGAATGGGTCGCGCCTTTTGTTGAAGACCAGAGTTGGAAGCGCAAAGGTTCTCATACTTGGTTATTGGACGAGCGTGGTTATTACTTCTCTACGCCAAGTGAATACGCTACACCAAGCGAACAAGCTACGCCAAACACTCATGGCTTCGCGGACTCGTTTATTTTAAACGCGAACAGTGTTTCTCCGGAAATCTGGATTTTCTTTGGTGGTGTCGCAAGCCAACCTACTCAATTTGATGAAAACACATTGGAATCCGCAGGCTGGAAACTGGTGGTGAACGAGTCAGAAGTATCTGAACAACATGACGCTGCTTCTCATTAAGCAATGTTTCAAACTTTAGGTTCTCATCAGCAATATGTTCAAAAAGAAGATGTTCACAAAATCAAAAAGCTTACGGACTAATCAGCTCATTGACCATAAGTTCACAAATAATAAGAGATTTACTATGCGATTCATGACTCTATTGATGTCGTTAATGGCGGTGTTATCGACACCCAATGCATTGGCAAAAGAATACACAGTCGACAGCGATAAGTTGACGATAGGTATTACCCTACAGCCTTACTATAGCTACGTAAAAGCAGTGGTAGGTGACAAAGTGAACATCCTTCCTTTGGTTGATGCTGGCTTTAACCCGCATAACTACTTACCACAACCAAATGACTTGAAGCGATTGAGCCAGATGGATGCAATCGTGGTAAACGGTATTGGCCACGATGACTTCGCACTAAAAGTCATTTCAGCTGCGCAACGTGATGATTTAATGGTCATCGAAGCGAACAAAGAAGTACCTCTACTTCCTGCATTAGGCCAGTCTGTTGGCCAAGGCGCAGTGAACCCACATACGTTTGTTGGACTTTCTACAACAATCCAAAAGGTGTACACCATCGCGAGTGAAGTTTCTAAGCTCGACCCAGACAACGCGGCGTTTTATCGCAAGAACGCGCGTAAGTACGCCAAGCAATTTCGTTTTATGAAGCGTGATGCGATGTTGTCATTAGGTGAACTCGATACTTCAGGCATGAAAGTGGCGACCACGCACAATGCTTATGGGTACATTCTGCAAGAGTTTGGGGTGGATGTTGCGGCGGTGATTGAGCCGGCACACGGTGTTGAACCAAGTGCGAGCCAACTGCAAGATACGATCGAGAAAATCCGCGCATCAGGCATTGATGTTCTGTTCTACGAGCTAAACATGCCAAACCGCTTTGTTGACACGATTGAAGCAGAAACAGGCGTTCAGCTTTACCGTTTCTCTCACATGACGCACGGTGAGTATCAAGACGATAAGGTAGAAGTTGAGATGAAGAAGAACTTAGAAACGTTAATCGAAGCCATGAAATTTGCTGCGGCTAACCAGGCTAAAAGTGGGAAGGCGTAATGCAAGGTCCATCGATTTCAATCAACCAACTCGGTCTGCAATACGACAACAACGTGATTCTTGATGATATCACGCTAGATCTTAAAGCGGGTGAGTGCCATGTGATCATGGGGCCAAACGGCGGTGGCAAAACCTCTTTGCTACGTTCAGTTCTTGGTTTGACGCCTTTCTCTGGTCAAATCAACATTCATTGGCCAGAAAAGCCAAGCATTGGTTACGTTCCTCAGAAAGCGACCTTCGAATCGAGTTTACCTCTGACGGTAATGGACTTTGTACTACTCAACCAAACTCGAATTCCGCTATTTTGGCGTCGTAAGTCTAAGCAATTGGATCTTGCATTAGCGCAACTCGACCGTGTGGGTATGGCGACTCGTAGCGACCGCCGTATGGGGCAGCTATCGGGTGGTGAGCAGCAACGCGTGTTGTTTGCACAAGCATTACTGGATAACCCAAGTTTATTGGTGTTGGACGAACCCACTACCGGCATGGATGAACAAGGCGTTCGTTATTTAGAATCGCTAGTTCGTGAATGCGTTGATGAAGGCCGTACGATTCTTGCCGTTCACCATGATGTAACCGCAGTGCGTCGCCTTGAAGCGAATGTACATGTTGTGAATCGATTCTTGGTGGATAGTGGTCCACATGAACAAGTACTACACCCTACTAAAATCGAGAGTCTGTTTCAGCACTATAGCAGTGGATCTGCCATCCCCAAATCGAAGGAGGTTGCGTAATGGAGTGGTTACGACAACTTGCCATTAGTGGCGTTGAAGCGGGTTGGTTATCAGACAGCTTTATGTATGCGTTTATGGTGAATGCACTGGTTGCCGCATTGTTACTTGGCCCGTTATTAGGTGGCCTTGGTACTTTGGTGATTGCTAAACGCTTGGCATTCTTCTCTGAAGCGGTAGGTCACGCAGCATTAACCGGTATTGCCATTGGTGTTTTGCTTGGTGAGCCACCAGAAAACCCAATTATTGGCTTGTTTAGCTTCTGTATGATCTTCGCTTTGCTTCTTCACTTTGTAAGAAACAGAACCAATGTGCCATACGATACCTTAGTCGGTGTTTTTCTAGCGCTAGCATTGGCAGTAGGTGCGGCATTGCTGATGTACGTGGCGCGTAAGATCAATATCCACATGCTTGAGAACGTGTTATTTGGCTCGATTCTCACGGTAACAGACCAAGATTTAGCAATTCTCGCAGGCAGCTGCGCGCTCATCATTTTGCTCTTGATACCGACGTTCAACCGTATTCTTCTCACTTGTATTAGCCCGGATATTGCCAAGGTGCGCGGCTATAACACCAGCTTCTATGACTACCTGTTTGTGATGATGATTACTTTGGTGACGATTGCTGCGGTGAAGATCGTGGGTGCTGTTTTGGTTGGTGCGTTATTATTGATTCCGGGTGCTACGGCGCGATTGTTGACTAAACGCATGGGGAGCTTTGTTTTGCTTTCTGCGTTGCTGGCAACCATTGCATGTTTAGTCGGAACGGTATTACCGATGGAACTTAAACTGCCTGTGCCGTCAGGCGCTTCAATAATCATCGTTTCTGCAACGTTTTTCCTAGCGGCAACGCTATACCGAATTATAAGAAAGGCATAACCATGACTCCTTTGATGAATCGTATTTCAAGCTCAGTAAAAACAGCGGCTCAAGTGGGTGTACTTGGTAGTGTGTTAATGGCTGGATCTGTGGTGTCACTGAACGCTAATGCAGAAGATATCTTAACGAGCACACCTGTGACTTATGCATTGGCAACAGAGCTAACCAAAGGCACTGACATTACCACTGAATACCTACCACCAAAACGTTACGGCATTGATCGCTTACCTAACTGGTTTGGCACTAAGGGTGAAAGCAAGGTGCTTAAGTCAGGAGAGAAGGCGACCGTTGCATTAACACTGTCATCTATTTGGCAAGCGGATCCTACATTTGTATACGCAAGGCAGGGTAACATCCGTTTGGTAGAGGTGGATGCGGCTCAAGCGATTACTCCACGAGCACAAGGTGTCGCTGCGTTGACGTTATCGAGTGGTGATGTGTCTAAGTATGCTTGGTTAAATCCAACCAATCTAACGCGAATGGCCGCTATCGTGGCTGACGACTTTAAGTTATTGTGGCCAGCGCAAGCAGAGACGATTGATCGTAATTTGCAGCGTGTGATGCTTGATGTTCGTGAACTGATTAACAAGCAACAAGCGGTATTATTGGATAACGATGTAGATTCAGTATTGTTGCTTTCAGAAAGCTTGGAAGATTTTGCTTCTGGCAGCCAACTGTTTGTTGAAGAACGTATGTTCAAAGCTGAACTGGAATGGACAGAGCAAGATAAAGCGAAGCTCAAAGCGATGTTTTCAGAAGACGATGCGCTATGGTTAGTGACAGCGAAAAAGCCGACGACTTTGATTAAGTCATTGGTGCCTAATGAGCGAATTCTTGTTGTTGACTCGGTAGACCGCTGGGGAAGAGCAGGGATTAATGCAAAAGCGCCGTTCGCACGCTGGGAAGTTAAACCATTTAAAGGTTAATTGAATCGCTAAGTCGCTAGGTTAATACGGTAGGATCAAAAAAGCAGCCTAAATAGAGGCTGCTTTTTTTGTTCTTGTTCGTTGCCTCTGGTCAGAGTGCCTGGCAAGAACACTGCGAGTTTAAACTTACTCTGCAGCTTTTTTTTCTTTAGTTTCGATACCAGCTTCTACAGATCCTTCTGCTTGTTCTAGAGCGGCTTTCGCTTGCTCTTCAGCTTCCATTTTTGCGCGATCAGCTTTAGAAATATAGCGAGGCTTGTTGCTACCATGCAGTTTAGAATTCGCCTGTTTCTGTCTTTTCTTTAGAATTTGATTGATTTTTTTCTTACGGTTCATTGCTGCATAGCCTTGTATTTAGTTTATGCGGTGGAGGATAATCATTTTAGATCTAGAACTCAACCTGTACGGTCTCTCATTAGGTAATTAATCATGTTCCAACATAACAACATTCTACAAGGCGAGCTCGCAACGGAGTACAAAACCGTTATTGCGATGGTGCACATCTACTGCAAAGATCACCATGGTGCGGTTCGTCAGAATAACCTGTTATGTGAAGAGTGTGAGCAACTGTTGCGTTATGCAGAGACTCGGCTCGATAGGTGCCCTTATGGCGAAGCAAAGCCGACCTGTAACAAGTGTCCGATTCATTGTTATAAGCCTGATCCTAAAGAGCAGATGCGTTTAGTGATGCGCTATGCAGGGCCAAGAATGCTACTTAAGCATCCGATTTTAGCAATACGACATTTGATTCATGAGAAACGTAAAGTGCCAGAGAAGCCACTGCCGAATGTGTCTAATCGCCATATCCGAATGAACAAGAAGTAACTGGTGCTTTAAATTGGTCGCAGAAGAAACGAAAAAGGTCTGATTGCTCAGACCTTTTGTGTTTCTGCTAACTGCATTATCAGAAGGCAGTCTTGTAGAAAGAATACTTTATGTATAAAGCTACACCGCTTGAGGCTCTTCGTAGGTAACCGTCAGGTTATTGATCCAGCGTCGGCTCAAATAACGGTGCGAGCATATTGCCAGTTTCACCACTTCTTCAACCAACATCAGGCCATAGATGTATTTGAAATCCCATCCAGCGACAAACGCGCCGTAAACACACACTGGAATGCCCACCATCCACATCGCGATGAAATCCATTCGCAAGCAAAAAGCGTTATCACCACCAGCACGAATAATACCGTTAATGATCACCATGTTGAGCATACGAATCACCACTGCAAAACACATGATCATCATTGCTGGCGAAGCAAGCGGGTACAATGCATCTGTAGAAAGGTTTAACCATGATAGTACATGCTCTTTACCCATAAACAGTAGCAAGCCAACGACAGCGCCAAAGCCAACGACGGCTTTAATGAATGTTAGACCCATGCTCATAGCATCATCAAATTCATCACGGCCCAGCGAATGGCCAAGCAATACTGAACACGCTACGGAGATACCAAAGAAGATCGAGTAACACAGCGATTCGAACGGCGCGAGCATCGAGAACACCGCAAGTTCAGTCGTGCCCATGTGACCAAAGATCATTTGATATGCCATTGTGCCCATTGCCCACAACACGGCATTCATCGTTAGCGGCAACGCAATACGACGGTAAGAAAGCCACAGTGATGGACGGTGTGGTGAGCTTGGGGTGGTTAGCAGCCAGTGTTTACGAACACGCATGTAGCTATACATTAAGCCCACTTGAATCAATCGCGCTAAGGTTGTCGCCAATGCAGCACCCGCAACGCCCATTGCTGGAATGCCGAAAGCCCCTTTAATTAGAACGAAGTTAAGCGCAATGTTGAGCGCAATAGTAATACCACCTAACAATAGTGGGGTTACGGTGTCACCTGATGAGCGCATACTTGCTTCTACCACTACAACAATGTGAGTTAGAAGTAGAACAGGGAACCCATACCATAGGTATGTCGCTCCGAGCTCAATCACGATTTGATCGCTAGTTTGCAACATCATTAAAAACTGAGAACCAAGAGTGATGATTGCTGTAACAGGCAGCAGAACTTTTAAACCAAACACCATCGCGATGGATGATACTGTTCGTGCGCTTTTTCGGTCATTCTTTCCCCAGTATTGAGCGACTAATGTACCGTTTGCTGAGGCCAACCCTGCCATAATCATAATCGCAACGAAGTGCCATTTTGATGCAATTCCCACAGCAGCTGCTGCTTCCATACCAAAATCACTGACCATCAAGACGTCAGCAAGGGCAAGAATAGCAACCAGCGCACTTTGCAAAGCTACAGGTAAACCAAGTTTAACGATACGAGGTAATATGCTCTCTGGCTTGTTATTCATAGATGAGTTAGGGTTGATGTTAGTTGTCATAAGCTCTCCGATTTATGGCAGAACTATAGTGATTTGAGCGAAGTAACAACATGTTTAAAAAACAACAAAACCTGTGCGAATCCGTCATTGATGCCATGGAGCCTAAATCAACGTGGCAAGATGATGTTTTTCTCGCGGAACATTGCAAAGAACGTTTTTTGACCGTTGAAGATATCCCAGAGATGAAAAGCTTTGGTGTCTATATGGGCGGTATGGCAAAACTATACGATGGTTATTGGGTTGAGCGAGAATCCGTTAATGTTCATACGTTGATTTTCACTATGGAAGGTGGCGGCATTCTAACAACCACGAGATCAGTACAAGCGATTACACCGTATACGCTGGTGGTTCTTCCTGCCGGAACCCCATTTCGTTTTGAACTCGACCCGCAATATAACTATTGGAAAATGGCGTGGATGTTGACCCCCGATACTAAGCAGTGGCAGCACATAGCAAGTTTAGGTCAGGGGATTGTGCCTTTTGGAGAGTGTGAGCAGATCTGGTCATTAATGAACTTGGTTTACTTTGAGATAGGGGGCCGAGCCAGTTACCGTAAGTTACTCTTGAGTGAAATAGTCCGAACGTTGACGGGGTTTGAACCCAAATCAACAAGCACCACCGCTCGTGTTCAAGCGCTCTATAATGAGATTGAAAGTAGTCTGCATCAACCATGGACAGTAGCTGGTATGGCTCAAAGGGTGTTTATCAGCGAAGAGCAGCTTAATCGAGTTACCAAAACGCTCTTCGACCTATCCCCACGCAGCAAGTTGATTCAACTAAGAATGGATAAAGCGACCAGCTTGTTAAAATACCAAGATTGGTCGGTATCGATGATTGCCAACCGTTTGGGTTACAAAGATCCTTATAACTTCTCACATCGCTTTAAAAAGCATTTTGGTTTATCTCCAAGCCAATACCGTAAAAGCCATCGACTTCCCGGGTAGTGCTGGTTTTCCACTAAAAATTCGTTTCTTAGAATAATTCCACAAGATCAATTTTGCAGTAAATGTACGGTATTAAGTGATCTATCAATTTAGTATTTTTGTACCATTCGATAATATTGGAAATATCTTAAAAGACGACTGCTTATGAAGCGTGAGGAATCCATACCAAAAATAGCGAATCACGTAGACGATTTTAAACTTCCGTCTAAGTGGGTTCTAAATAAAAAAGAGTTTCAATCTGATACGAGGATCGTCAGAAAGCAGGAATGTGGCTCGATAATAGGGACGCTTTCAGAGCCTCATCGTAAGGTTCTTTTTTACTTGTATCAAAATAAAGGACATGTGATCAGTAAGCGAGTTTTGAAGCGTGTAGGTTGGGCGGGTAAAGCCGTGACATCAGCTTCAGTATTGGTTGCTATCTACGAGATAAGAAGGATCTTAGACTGTCGTTGTATAAAAACGGTTTCCAACGAAGGTTATGTACTGGAGGATTAATTACCCTTTATTGATATCCTGTTCATATATTAATAATAAAAATTTAATCTCTTTACCGTATACGCTGCTTTCATTATCTTCGATTTTAAACGTCCACTTATAAGCGACGTTATACAAAAATGACGGAATTTAACTTTGTTGCTGGCTATATCGTAAGGGAATTGTATAAAAATGGACGCCTATCCTGTAATAGATACTCACCACTCTGAACACAACGTAATACTTGAACTCAACGGAAAAATAGTTGAACTCGACACCAAACTCATACGCAATGTTGAAAACGGTTATGTTCTGGCTACCATGCCTTTAGCGTATCGTAAGATCATTCTGTTTATGAATCAAAACCGAGGGAAATTGTTCAGTGTCGGGCAATTGAAGAAGATTGGCTGGGAGAATGGGTCAGTCACTAACTCGTCAGTGATTGTTGCGATATCTGAGATCAGATCACTATTCGGGGATGGCCTAATCATTACCATTACTGGTGAAGGCTACATATTTCAGCCTTAACCTGAAGAACACCTCTATTTCTAGTATTGATGCTTTTTGTCGACTTTTGCTCAGAAGTCATCAAACAAAAAGAGCTCTTCGTTAGACGGAAAGTCATAACTAAGAGCTCTAGAGGCAACTATCCTACCTGAGGAGGATAGTTGCCATTCGAACTTACTCGCCTGCAATCTGTAGAGGAGAGCGTTTTAAGCTAGCAATCAACATGTAGATCGTTGTAGCGAGTAGAGACGCGAACAGGTAAGTGAATAATCCCGCTTGTGAATCCATAAAGCTATCTGCAACCAATGGGCCAGCGACAGAACCGATGCTGTAACACAACAACATAACCTGAGTTACTGACACTAGATAGCTCGGGTCTAAGTTACGACAACCCAAGTTAATCGCGATTGGGTAAAGTGCAAAAGTCGCCATACCTAACACAAACAAGCTCATACCAAGAACATAAAAATCATGGTTAATCGTTAGTACACCAATGCTTGCAACCCCTAGTAAGCAGAACAGCGCCATCAATAACACTTGTCCTATGTGATGAGATAACCATGTCACCATTGGTTGAACGGCCATACCACCCATAATCACTAACGCCATCAAACCACCAATATCTTGGTGTGCGATGTTGCGTTGAGCAAGCTCAACAGGCATCAGCCCGTAAATAGATCCAAGTGTTAATCCAGATACAATACAGCCAATCAAAGCGCTGTGGCTCAGTTTGCTGATTTGCTTTAATGATAAAGACTGCGCATCGTGAATTTGTGGTGCTGTCGCTTGTCCGTACATCAACACAATGATTGCACCAAACAACAAGGTGAACATTGCAATGAAAGGTACGCCACCTGTAATACCAAGGTAACCGATGCCGAGTTGGCCAACGGCAGAGCCGCCGTATAGCGAACACATGTAAACGCCTAAGCGTTTCGCGCGCTGAGATTCGTCACCGCTCATTAACCAAGACTCTACAATCACAAAGATACCTGCAACCGCTACACCAGCGACAAAGCGGGCTAATAACCATACAGCTTGATGTGGGATGAGTGGTAATACGAGGATCGTTGCGATAAAAATAGCCAGAGCGATAACAAACGCATCTCTGTGACCAACACGTGCAATCGCACGTTCAATCAATAACGTACCGGTTAAAAGTCCTGCATAGAATGCACTCGCCAACCAACTCGATAGATTTTTGTCTAAGCCATACTCAGACAACATTAATGGTAATGAACTCATTAAATAGCCTGAAGCGATCGCGTAAAAAGACAATGCAATAACCGGAACAGTTATGCGAGTTGTTGGTTGGATGTTGTCCAATGCAGGAGCCTCTAAATAGTGAAAGAAACGATGAATTTTCCGCGACTATGGGGGAGAAACTGAATTGGGTAAAACGAATAAAAATAGTCGTTAAGATAAAAGAAATTTATCGAGATCTTGAGCTAAAATACCATAGCGGAATTTACGATTTGGCGAGATTTTATGTGGTCAAAAAGCCATTAGGATTATGTTAATTATGGTTTTGTAAGCGATACAATCATCCGCGTAGGTCATCCGTGATGGTTGTTGATCATCACGATAATTCAAGCGAAGAAAGTTAAGCTCATTGGTGCTTCATGAACATACGTAACGTCGTAGAGCAGGCCAGAGAGGAATGGTGTTGTGTTCAACTTGATGATTACAAATACCTGCGTAAAATGTTCATTCGTATGGTGTTATCAATCACGGCAATAGCGTAAACGAGAGTTACACCCAATGGAGATAGGCAAATGGATAGTTATGATTTTATTGTTGTTGGCGGGGGCTCGGCAGGATGTGTAATGGCTGCAAGGCTGTCTGAAGATCCCAATGTCACGGTTTGCCTATTGGAAGCAGGTGGTAAAGACACAAGCCCATTAATCCATACACCCGTAGGTATAGCCGCGATGATGCCAACTAAGCTAAACAACTGGGCCTTTGAGACCGTTGAACAGCCGGGTTTGAATGGTCGTAAAGGTTATCAACCAAGAGGTAAGACACTTGGTGGGTCTAGCTCTATCAATGCCATGATGTACGCACGTGGACACCGTTCCGACTACGATACATGGGAAAGCTTGGGTAATGCAGGTTGGAACTATGATTCGTGTTTGCCTTACTTTAAGAAAGCGGAAAATAACGAAGTTCACCAAGATGAGTTTCACGGCCAAGGTGGTCCTCTGAACGTGGCTAACCTTCGATCGCCAAGTCCGATGTTGGAACGTTACTTAACGGCGTGTGAGTCGATAGGGGTTCCCCGTAATGAAGACATCAACGGTGCTGCTCAGTTTGGGGCGATGCCGACGCAGGTAACCCAGTTGAATGGCGAACGGTGCAGTGCTGCCAAGGCTTACTTAACGCCAAACCTTTCGAGACCAAATCTTACGGTCGTGACCAAAGCAACCACACATAAAGTTTTGTTCGAAGGTAAGAAAGCGGTCGGAGTCGAATATGGCTTTAACGGACAGCGTTATCAGATCCAATGTAACAAAGAGGTGATTCTATCTGCTGGTGCATTTGGTTCTCCCCAGTTGTTATTACTGTCTGGTGTCGGTGCTAAAGACGATTTGGAGGCGCATGACATCGAGCAGGTTCATGAGTTGCCTGGAGTGGGCAAGAACCTCCAAGACCATATCGACTTGGTGCATTCGTACAAGTGCAGTGAAAAGCGTGAAACTTTTGGTATCTCGCTACAAATGGCCTCTGAAATGACCAAAGCTCTGCCGCTATGGCACAAAGAACGCCGTGGCAAGATGAGCAGTAATTTTGCAGAGGGGATAGGTTTTCTTTGTTCCGAAGATCATATCGCGGTGCCGGATTTAGAGTTTGTATTTGTGGTCGCTGTTGTCGATGACCATGCAAGAAAAATCCATACCAGTCATGGTTTTACGTCTCATGTCACCTTGTTGCGTCCGAAAAGCAACGGCAGCGTAACGCTCAATAGTAATGATCCTTATGATCCGCCTAAGATCGAACCTGCGTTTTTCAGTCATCCTGAAGATATGGAGATAATGATTAAGGGCTGGAAGAAGCAGTATCAAATGTTAGAGAGTTCGGCGTTTGACGACATCCGTGGTAATGCTTTCTACCCAGTAGACGCCAGTGATGACGAGGCTATCGAGCAAGATATTCGCAACCGTGCAGACACTCAGTATCACCCAGTCGGGACCTGTAAAATGGGCCCTAACAGTGATTCATTAGCCGTGGTAGATAACAATCTGAAAGTCTATGGGTTGAATAACTTAAGAGTTATTGATGCTTCTGTGATGCCGACATTGATTGGGGCAAACACAAACGCGCCAACCATTATGATTGCCGAAAAAGTCGCAGATCAAATCAAAAAGGAATACAGACTAGGTAAGCAAGAGTCTAGTATTCGAGCGAAAGGCGAAGCTGTGGTTTAATTCAAGAAGTTAAGTGATAACCATAAATAAAACAGTAGGTTAGATAGTCTTTGTTTGATAAGACTCTCTAACCTATTTTTGTGTGCTTACTTAGAATAAAGCAAAAGTTAATTCAATCGCTTAAACGATAGCTTAAATAATAGTGTTACTTGGTTAGAGCTTGATTAAGCCATTGATCAAATTGACCTTTTGGTAATGCACCGTTAATCGTATCGACACGTTTACCATCTTTAAACACCATCACGGTTGGAATGCTTCTGATTTGGTACATCGCGGCAAGCTGTTGCTGAGCTTCAGTATCAATCTTAACGAATCGAATATCTCCTGAACGCTCTTTAGCAACGTCACTGAACACTGGCGCAAAGCCAACACATGGGTTGCACCATGTTGCCCAGAAATCGACAACCACTGGCTGTGAACTATTCAAAATAGATTGGAAATTAAGTGACGTTCCCTCGATAGGAGCGCCATCGAGCAATGCTGTTTTGCATTTACCGCAGGTTGGGCTTTCTGAAATTCTTTCTGAAGGAACTCGGTTTACGCCATTACAAGAAGGGCAACGTGTGTTGAATGTAGACATAACTTTCTCTTTTTATTGTAACTCCGTGTCTAACGCGATTTACGAATCACGCACGGAGCGCTTATACTGTTTAAAACTAGAATACGATACTTAAATAAAAACAAACAATAAATAGGTAAATGATGACAAAATTTTACGCCGAAATTACTGGCTGGGGAAAGTGTCTACCACCAGCCGTGCTGTCCAATGATGATCTAAGCACTTTCATTGATACGTCTGACGAGTGGATTCGAACTCGAACTGGTATCGAAAACCGTCGTATCAGTCATGTAAATACCTCTGAGTTAGCGACTGTTGCTGCTCAACACGCAATGGCGTGTGCTGGTCTTACTGCCGAAGATATCGACCTCGTGATCATCGCGACGTGCAGCCCAGATTCCCTTATTCCAAATACTGCGTCTAAAGTTCAACAGAACCTAGGCATCAAGAGCGCAGCGGCTTTCGACCTTAACGCAGCGTGTACTGGCTTCATCTATGGCGTTGAAACCGCAACTCGACTGATTCAAGCGGGCAACTACCGCAATGCCATTGTTGTGGGTGCAGAACGTCTTTCATTCTTCATCGACTGGACCAAGCGTGATACTGCGGTTCTATTTGGCGACGGCGCAGGTGCTGTGGTTCTATCTCGCACTGAAGAGCAGGTTGGCTTACAAGAAGCGCAAATCGGTTGTGACGCCGAAGGCCGTGACATTTTAGCGGTACCAAAATTCGGTACTTCTATGGATCGCTTTGCTGCAGATAATGGCTACTGGGACTTTGATTTCGTAGGTAAAGAAATCTTCAAGCGTGCAGTGAAAGGCATGGGCGCTGCGGCACACACAGTATTAAGCCGTACTGGCATCTCAACCGACAATATCGATGTTGTGATTCCGCACCAAGCCAACATCCGAATCATCCAGACCTTGTGTGATATGGCGGGTATTGAGCGCGAGAAAGCGTTTGTTAACATCCAAAACTACGGCAACACATCCGCAGCGACTGTGCCAATCGCACTGTGTGAATCGTTAGAGCAAGGTTTTGTTAAACCTAACTCAAACATCCTTGTGGCGGCATTCGGAGCCGGTTTAACTTGGGGCGCTGGTCATATTAAATGGGGTAGCCGAGTTGAACCGTTAGGCCAATCGGACGCTAAGCTGCCAGAAGCGGATAAATCTGCTTTAGAGCTTTTAGAAAGAGCCATTTTACACTGTAAAACGCGGCCTAATTCTGAAAACGAGTAGCAGCATTGTGCAAGTTCGTTTAATGACAGAAGCCGACCTCGATGGGGCGGCTTTAGTTCACCAAGCTACTTTTGTTCGACAGCAAAACTCAAAAATTTGGTTACAATGTAACTTAAATGCAGCACCACGCTTTCTTAACTTCGTTGCAGAGAACGAAGGTGAGATCGTGGGTTACATCATCTGGGTTCAGAAAAGCGGGTTTAGACCTGAAGCTGTTTTAGAACTAGAGCAACTTGCCGTGTTACCAAGCGCGCAGGGGCAAGGATTGGGTAAAACGCTGATTCTAGATTCCCTGCCGCAGGTAAAACAGCATCTGGCGGATCAAGGCTCGATGCTCAAACACGTGCTAGTGACCACCAGAGCAGACAATTTTGCACAAAAGCTTTATCAATCGACTTTGGGTGCAGAAGTCGAAACCACGATTTCAAACCTGTACTCTGCGGATGAAGTGCTTATGATAGCTCGCAATGTGGGTGAACGAATCTGATCGCTGAGTTCTTAGAACCAATTATAATCAGCGGTATAAATCGATTTACGTTTAATTAGGGACTTCTACAGTCCCTTTTGTTATTTCTTAGGAAGTGTTTTGAAGAAAGTTTTAGCAATTGGCTACGTTTGGCCAGAACCGAATTCATCGGCGGCTGGCAGCCATATGATGTCTCTTTTACGCCTGTTCAAGAGACAAGGTTGGTCCGTTGAATTTGCAACGCCAGCTCAAGAAACCGAGCACATGATCGATCTCTCTGAAGAGGGCATCACGAGCCAATCTATACAGTTAAATTGCGATAGCTTTGACCAGTACATTGAAGAGCTGCAACCCGATGTCGTGATGTTTGACCGTTTCATGATGGAAGAGCAGTTTGGTTGGCGCGTGGAAAAAGTATGTCCGAATGCCTTTAAGTTACTGGATACGGAAGACTTACAGTTCCTACGTAACGCGCGCCATGAAGCAGTTAAGAAAGAGACTGAACTGACCAAAGCGCATTTGTACAGTGACTTGGCTAAACGTGAAATTGCCGCAATCTTACGCTGTGATCTTTCGTTGATCATTTCAAGTTACGAGATGGATCTGCTTAAATCTGAGTTCAATATCGATCCAAAACTGCTTCATCACTTGCCGTTCATGGTTGATCTTAATACACTTCCTGAAACCACGAAAAGCTTTGAAGAACGTAAGCATTTCATGACGATAGGTAACTTTAGACACGCACCGAACTGGGATGCTGTGCTTCAGTTACAGAAGATTTGGCCGAAAATTCGTAAACAGTTACCTGAAACTGAACTTCATATTTACGGATCTTACCCGCCGCCGAAAGCAACGGCTTTGCACAACCCTAAAACCGGTTTCCATATCAAAGGTTGGGCGAAAGACGCTCAAGAAGTGATGGAGCAAGCTCGTGTGTGTGTTGCACCACTCCGATTTGGCGCGGGCATTAAAGGCAAGTTGCTTGATGCGATGAAGTTACAAACTCCGAACGTGACGAGTGAAATCGGCAGCGAAGGCATGTTACCACAAGGAGAATTGCAATGGCCGGGCGCAGTGGCTGGTGACATCGACGAGTTTGTTGAACAAGCTGTCGGTTTATACAAAGATGAAGAGAAGTGGCTTAAAGCACAAAGCCAATGTCATTCAATCCTTGAAGCGCACTACGAGCAGAATCAACTCGGCGACACATTGATTGAGCGATTAACGGCGTTAGAGTCCGATCTTGAATCTCATCGACTGGATAACTTCTTTGGTTCGATGCTTAAGCACCACAGCATGGCGAGCACCAAGTATATGTCGCAGTGGATAGCTGAAAAGAACAAGACTAAGTAACTGACACAATAAACCGAATCAAATAATAAGCCCTTAGGTTAACGCCTAGGGGCTTTTTTCATGCAGGACGCTTATTAATTCCAGACTTACAAACCGAAACATTCTAGCAATACATTAGCATTGACTAATTTATATTTATTAGTAAACTCTAATTTAAATTGAGGATGATGAGTTAATCGACGTTATGAGAGAGGTCAGTGATGAGTTTAATACCTTGGGATGCATTGTTCGGTGGCATGTTGTTAGGCGCGTCGGCAATTATTCTTATGTTAGGAATAGGGCGAGTAGCAGGAATTAGCGGTATTGTTGGCCGCTTGTTACCGTCGAGAAAGAACAAAAGATTAGAATCAGGATCCGAATCGAACTCGGACTCCAGCATTGAGAAAACCGAAAAACATTGGCGACTTGCTTTTGTTGTCGGAATGGTCGTGAGCGGCTGGTTATTGATTCCAACAGGCTACCAACTTCCGCAATTAGAAGAGATCAACTTCGCAGTGGTTATCATAGCCGGATTATTGGTGGGCTTTGGTACCAAGATGGCGAATGGCTGTACTAGCGGCCATGGCATTGTGGGGATGGCTCGTTTGTCCAAGCGCTCAATCATCGCTACTTGTGTATTCATGGGTGTGGCAATCGTAACTGTGTTTGCTAAGAACTTGATCGGTTTGGGGGCGTAATGAAAAACTCTTCACTTACTATCGTTATCGGTTTGGTCGCAGGTATTCTTTTTGGCTCAGGTATGATCATTTCAGGCATGGTTGACCCGAACAAAGTACTTGGGTTTTTAGAGATTGCTGGCGACTGGGACATTAGCTTGGCATTCGTCATGGGTGGCGCGTTATTGGTCTTCGCTCCGTTTTATCACTTGGTCATTAAAAAGCGCGCTCAAGCCGTCAATGGCGAACCTTTAGATAGCAGTAATAATCCACTAATAGATAGAAAGTTGATCTTAGGTTCAACTGCTTTTGGTTTAGGCTGGGGGATTGCAGGCTTTTGCCCGGGCCCTGCAGTAACCAGCCTTAGTGGGGGTAACCCAACGGTATGGCTGTTCGTCTTAAGCATGCTGGTGGGAATGTGGCTGGCGGGTCGAACCAATAAAAGCTGCTAGCAGTGCGCCTACCATTTCTTGCATGGCTGATAGGATTCGCTCTTATCTGACCAAATAGAGAGGCTGACCCGCTTTAAGTAAAAAGCCAGTCAGCCTCGTTCTATATCTACTGTTTTCTATTATTTGCACTTATCTACAATCTGCAGTTATCTATAACTTACTGTTTGATCGTTGTTGAAACTGGGCAGTGATCACTGAGTTTGTAGTCCTGAACATCTTGCGTTTCAAATACCTTTTGTTTCGCAGGAGAGGCATCCAAGGACTTGCTCACCACAATATGGTCAATCACCGAACGAAATTGATGCGTGCGATGGTTATTGCGGTTTGAGCGCACCTTACAATCTGCTCGAGTTTTTCTTGTTGCCAACTGAGCATCGGTATTTTGCGCCATATCTTTCCACATCCAATCTCGTGAGTAGGAGAGGTTATGGTTAAAGTCGCCCAGAATCGCGTAGTCTTCGCCTTTACGTTCTCTTTGCTGTATCCACTTATTCAGTTGTTGAGCTTGGTCTTTGAGCCTTGAACAGTCACGGTTCGACTTGTAAGCGCCGCTGCATCCGGCCTTTAAGTGCACTGACAACATGTGAATTGGATTTGAATCCGTTTCCACAACCATATAACTGGCAAATCTGAGCTTGCTGTTAGCACTCGTTTCCAGAGGAAAGTCAGCGTAGTCAGTGAGAGCGATTCCTTTACGAACCGCGAAGCCCGTATATTGGTTCACTTCTTTGAATTGTCGGTTACTGTTTTTGGGCAATGCGCGGTCAGACATCAAGATTTTGTATTGATCGCCAGCGATGCGCTGAATGGCATTGACGTCGTCGACTTCCTGAAAAGCGACCACATCCGCATTTAAGGATTGGAAATACTGTTCGAGCTTATCGAAATCCGCTTGATCACGTTGGTCAGAAAACTTATTCACAGCCTCATTGGTTGATAACCATTCGATATTCCAACTGGATATGGTTAAAGGTTCGCCAAATGCTTGGCTACTGAGTAAGCAGCCTAACATTATCCAGTTTTGAAGTCGTTTCATCCCAAATATCCCTAATTTTGGTGTGCAATATAGTTGAGCCGTTATCCTACAACACTTACCGAAAATTCAACTCTTTTTAGCAGTTTTTTTATTGTTACATTGTTTCTTTTCGACTTGAGATCTCACGTAATAATATTGGATTTATCTTGTTCGGCGTGCCTATTTTATTGATCCAAATCAATACTCAATGTTGGTGGTTCTCGTTAAATACGCCACAATATCTAGTGTTAGTTAAACGATAAATCGCTCTATAGTGTGTTTGTGGATAAGTCTGTGAATACCTCAAGAGTAAGGAGAAGTGGTGAAATCAATCGTAATCAAGCGTGATGGCTCAAGAGCTCCATTCAGTAGAGATCGCATCCAAGCTGCAGTGGAAGCAGCATCAGACAAAACCGATAAGGAAATTGCTATTTATGCTCTGAATGTGGCATTAGCAGTTGAGTTGAAGCTCGAAGACTACGATGAAGTTCATATCTCTGAAATTCAAACCATGGTCGAGAACGAGCTAATGCAGGGACCATACAAGTCTCTTGCTCGTGCCTACATTGAATATCGTCATGACCGTGACATCGCACGTGAAAAGCAAAGCGCTTTAACTCGCGAGATCGAAGGTCTGATCGAAGAAAGCAATGTTGATCTGATCAATGAGAATGCCAACAAAGATGGCAAAGTTATCCCAACTCAGCGTGATTTGCTGGCGGGTATCGTGGCTAAGCATTATGCAAAAACTCACATTTTGCCGCGTGATATCGTACAAGCTCACGAGTGTGGTGACATTCACTATCACGATTTAGACTACGCACCGTTCTTCCCAATGTTTAACTGTATGCTTATCGATCTTAAAGGCATGTTAACGCATGGCTTCAAGATGGGTAACGCGGAAATCGACACACCTAAATCGATCTCTACGGCGACAGCGGTAACTGCACAGATCATCGCGCAAGTGGCAAGCCACATATACGGCGGTACAACGATTAACCGTATCGACGAGGTTCTAGAACCTTACGTAATGGCGAGTTACGAGAAACACCTATCACTAGCGAAAGAATGGGACATTCACAGCCCAGAAGCTTTTGCTATATCTCGTACAGAGAAAGAGTGTTACGACGCATTCCAGTCTTTGGAATACGAAGTAAACACGCTACACACGGCTAACGGACAAACACCATTCGTTACGTTTGGTTTTGGTCTAGGCGAAAGCTGGGGTTCAAAACTTATCCAGCAATCTATCTTGAAGAACCGCATTGCAGGTTTGGGTAAGAACCGCAAAACAGCGGTATTCCCTAAACTGGTATTTGCAATCAAAGATGGCTTGAACCACCAGAAGCAAGATCCAAACTACGACATCAAGCAATTAGCGCTTGAGTGTGCATCTAAGCGTATGTACCCAGACATTCTTAACTACGACAAAGTGGTAGAAGTGACAGGGTCATTTAAAACGCCTATGGGCTGCCGTAGCTTCTTGAATACTTACGAAGAAAACGGTGAGTTGATTCATGAAGGCCGTAACAACTTAGGCGTTGTTAGCTTGAACTTGCCACGTATTGCTATTAACGCAAAACAAGATATGGCTAAGTTCTACGAACTGCTTGATGAAAAATTGAAGCTAGCTCGTCGCGCTCTAGAAACTCGTATTTCGCGTCTAGAAAACGTGAAAGCGCGTGTTGCTCCAATCCTATACATGGAAGGTGCCTGTGGCGTTCGCTTGAAAGCAGACGATTCTATTGCCGATATCTTCAAGAATGGCCGTGCGTCTGTTTCTCTCGGTTACATTGGCATCCATGAAGCGATGACAGCACTTTACGGCACAGACGTTCACCTGTATGACGATGGCGAAATGCGTGCTAAAGCGCTTGAGCTGGTGGAGTACATGAAGCGTGAAGTGGAATCTTGGACAAAAGAGACAGGTTACGCGTTCAGCTTATACGGCACACCAAGTGAAAACCTATGCAGCCGTTTCTGCAGCATAGATACCAAAGAGTTTGGTGTAATTGATGGTGTAACAGACCGTGGTTACTACACCAACAGCTTCCACTTAGACGTACAGAAGAAAGTGAACCCATACGACAAGATCGATTTCGAGATGCCTTATCCAGAAATCTCTAGCGGTGGTTTCATCTGTTACGGCGAATTCCCGAACATGCAGAAGAACATCGAAGCGCTAGAAAACGTATGGGATTACAGCTACACACGTGTTCCTTACTACGGCACCAACACGCCTATTGATGAGTGTTACGAATGTGGCTACAACGGAGAGTTTGATTGTACAAGTAAGGGCTTTACGTGTCCTAAGTGTGGCAACCATGACTCAACAAAAGTATCGGTAACACGCCGTGTTTGTGGTTACCTTGGTAGCCCAGATGCACGACCATTTAACTTCGGTAAGCAAGAAGAAGTTAAACGTCGCGTGAAGCACCTTTAGTAAGCTCTAAAATCATTAGCTAGCTTACTAAGAAGAGCTACGTTTAAAGAAACAAGATTGGTATCGGCGCTATGTCGATACCAATTCTTTTATTTCAGCTCTTACAGCATTTCGCTTCAAACTATTAAGCAATAACGAGTTTTCAAAACTGCCTTATGAACTACCATCAATATCACCCAATCGACGTTGTAAACGGCCCGGGAACACGCTGCACTTTGTTTGTGTCGGGTTGTGTGCACCAGTGTCGCGGGTGTTACAACCAATCGACGCAAAGTTTGGACTCAGGGCACTTGTTCACTCGAGAACTGCAAGACCACATTATCGCTGATCTGAACGATCCGCGAATCAAGCGTCGTGGCTTGTCGCTTTCTGGTGGTGATCCTCTGCATCCTGCAAACGTATCTGAAGTGCTTCAGCTTGTTCAGCGTGTAAAAGCAGAGTGCGAAGGTAAAGACATTTGGATGTGGACGGGTTACGAGCTCGACGAACTCGATGAAAAGCAGAAGCAAGTGCTTGAATACGTGGATACTTTGATTGATGGTCGTTTCGAGCAAGACAAAGTGGATCCGATGTTGGATTGGCGTGGTAGCTCAAACCAAATCATTCATCGATTTACTGACATATAACAGTTGTCGTGGCTTAGCACACTCGTAAAACGAAAAAGGGCGTCATGGTTAGCGCAATGCAACCAATCGGCCCTTGGGTGTGAGTTCTTTTCGTTTATTCGCTTAAACTACCATTCAAGCAACGACCTGATCTGGCTCTTCTATTAAGTTGTTGATCCATTTCTTAGAGTGAATCCGCTGGCTAGTTAAAGCTATTTTCGCTAACTCTTCCAGCAGCACAATCATCAAAACCCATTCTAGCGGCCAACCCAGTACCAAAGCGGTGAAATAGGCGAGGGGAATACCGATTGCCCATTGGCCAAACAGGTCGATGAAGATGCTGTAGTTGATGTCTCCACCACTTTTCAGCACTCCGCCTATACCAACCATATTGAAGACTCTTAGTACCATACCGAGTGTCATTACTAAGGTAACGTTAACGGCCGTATCTTTGAGCGCTAAGTGAGTAAGACCGATCATGTATACGATCGCGGGTTTGGCGATAAAGCACATTAACGCCAGTAAAGCAGCAAGCCCACAACTCACTAACACATAACCCCAAGCTGTATTCTCGACACGTTGATAGTTCTTCGCACCGATCTCGTTACCTAGAATGATGGAAGCCGCAACCGCAAAACCCAAAAAAGCAGAGATCAAAATGCTTTCGACAGGCGATAGCAAGGAAATGATCGCAAGTTCTCCAACCCCCATTTGGCCAACAATAACGTTGTAAATAAGAATCCCGCCCGCCCACGCAGTGTCGTGAACCAACATAGGTATAGCCACCGTAAAGTACTTCTTTCTATGCTTCGGTAATAACGCATCTCGCCAATTGCTTAACGTCGGGAATAGGTGCGGGTAATGTTTTCTTGCCATAACAAGCAATGCAATGGTTTGAAAGAATCGAGATACTGTGGTGCCAATAGCCGCACCAACCACACCCAGTTCTGGAAACCCAAACAAGCCGAAGATCAATAGGGCATTGAGAATTGCATTGACGATGATTGCCCAGATACTGATTTTGGTGGGGAGCTTGGCTTCGCCCACAGAGCGAAGTGCACTCTCTAGCGGCACAACTACAGCGGTACCAATAAGGCTGGCTCCTGTTATCCAAAGGTAATCCGTTGCCAAGCGGACGTAATCAGGGTCTGAGGCCACCACAGACACGACTGATTCAGGAGCCAATGTATAGATGAACACAAAGGGAATGATGGCAAAGATCGAAAGTGCCCATGATTGCGCTAGTGTACGTCGAATTCCGTTGAAATCACCGGCACCAAAATATTGCGAAGCTAGCACGCTCACAGCTCCACTAATCCCCGATACCATGATCAAGTTGAAGAAGAAGATACGGTTGCCAACACCAACAGCGGCGGTTGCAGAATCACCAAGCTGATTGACCATAAAAATATCGACCACGCCAAGCAGTGAAAACAACATGGTTTGCAACGAGACTGGTAAACCGATGTGTAATAGTTTTTGCCAAAATTCTTTGTCTAAATGACGATATGTCGAGAGCATCGCATTTCCCCGGTAGTGATTATGCGAGAAGTTTATCGGCATTTGTTTTCGCTGTATTCTTCCTGTTCATCACAAACTTTTGCCAAACTATCCACTTTGATAAGTTGGCCAATTGAATGAGTTAGCAGTGATATGAGTGATAAACAAGAAAGGTATGAGATCTCTGAAAAGACGCATCAAGAGTTTGTCGATCAAAGCCACGTATTGGCATTTGAAGAGCTCGGTATCGTTCAGTGTGGTACGGCGTCGTGCCGCGATTTTTTTTCGGTGTACCGGAAAAACCAACAAAAACACATGTTGCTGTATACCGTGAGAGGTAAGGGATGGCTCGAAAGCGAAGGGTGTCGCTACATTCTAGAACCAGGCTCTTGCATTACTGTTCCTGCAGGCGTTGAGAACGGTTTTGGTATTGAAGAAGAAACATGGCAGATCGCATGGATCTTTCTCTCGCCTAATAAACAATGGGAAAATGTCGTCAGTGATGAAGTGAGTTATACGCTGTCTCCGGCGGCAGAAGTCGTCTCGTCGTGCATTCATACTCTGTTGAGAAGTATTGCCTTACCCATAGATTTAGGTGGAGCGATTGCCACTCACTGCGTTGCCCAAATAGAGTTCATGATTAATGCGCCGGTTCCGCAGCAGCAATCACGAAATTTGATTCGCTTAAGGCGCGTATTCGACAACGTACAAAAACAGTTGCACAAAGAGTGGAATGTTCATGAACTCGCGAGCTTATTCCCGTGCTCAGAGCCACACTTCCATCGTTTGTGTCAGCGCTATTACTCACACAGCCCAATGACTCATATTATGCGTATGAGAATGGAATACGCTGCGCGGCTACTTAGATCGAGTGATTGGTCGATTCAACACATTGGTGAGATAGTAGGATATCCAAATGCCGCTAACTTTAGCACTCGGTTTAAAGCGTGGTCAGAAATGACACCAAGACAATTCAAACAAAGTGCACAATAGCGATCTTAATAGGGAGCATAGAAACATAACACATAGAAGCATGAGATACCTGGACATACAGCGCTTTGAATTGTGCAATAGGTTATTAGGTGTTTGAAATTTGCACTGTTTATCCGTTTGAAATGACCAATCTCTGATTACTTCTGATTACTTATGGTAACTAAGCGCTTCTATTAAAAAATGTTTCTGATTTGTCTACGATAATGTTAACGTGAAACTCATACTTGAATTTCAAAGGGTTGTGACTTTCATGTTTTCACATCTACCAAAACCAACTTTAGATCCAATTCTATCTCTGTCTGTCGCTTACCGCGGCGATACTCGTACTGATAAAGTCGACTTAGGCATTGGCGTTTACAAAAACGACCAAGGTGAAACACCGATCATGAAAGCCGTCTCTAAGGCTCAAGATATCGTTGTTGAAACACAGAAAACCAAAGCTTATGTTGGCCTAGCAGGCTGTGAAGAGTTTAACCAAAGCATGGTTGATTTGTTGCTTAAAGGGACTGCTGCAATAGGTCGCGTTGCTGCGATTCAAACACCAGGTGCAAGTGGTGCACTTCGCATGTTGGGTGACTTGATGAAAGTCTCTCAACCAGACACAACGGTTTGGATTTCAAACCCAAGCTACGTTAACCACAAACCGGTGATGGAAGCGGCAGGCTTAAAAGTTCGATACTACAATTACTTCAGTCCTGAAACGAAGCAAGTTGATACTGCAAGAATGTTGGATGACCTTTCAAAAGCAGGTCCATCAGACGTGGTACTTCTTCACGGTTGCTGTCATAACCCAACGGGTGCTGACATTGATTTTGAAGCGTGGCAGGAAATTACTAAGTTATCGCAAAAGAATGGTTTCTTACCGTTTGTTGATATTGCCTACCAAGGGTTTGGTGATGGCCTAGAAGAAGACGCCAAAGGTCTTCAACATATGGCGAACAACGTAGAAGAGATGTTGATTACGACGTCATGTTCGAAAAACTTCGGTTTGTACCGTGAAAGAACGGGGGCAGCGATTGTTATCGGTAAGAACAGCGAACACGTAAGCAATGCTAAAGGTAAGCTACTGACGCTGGCTCGTTCAACTTACACAATGCCGCCAGACCATGGTGCCGCGTTGGTTAAAACAATTCTTCAGAATCAAGAACTAACGGCGATTTGGAAACAAGAGTTGAGTGAAATGCAGCAACGTTTGTTAAATCTGCGCCAAAGTTTATGTGATGAATTGCGAAATACTTACAACACGTCACAATTTGACTTCATCGAAAGCCATAAAGGCATGTTTAGTGTACTAGGCTTTAAAGAAACTCAAATGAATCAACTACGTGAAGAATATGGAGTCTATGGTGTTGGTGATGGACGCATCAATATCGCAGGCCTTTCTGAATCCCATATTCCTTATGTGGCTAAAGCGATAGCCAACGTTTCAAAATAGAAGGTGACTGAATGTATAATTGGAAAGCGATTGTAGTTTTAATGCTAAGTGGTGGCCTGTTTGCTTGTTCGACGACGACTCAAGTTCCTGTCGAGCCAGAGCAAAAGCCTCAAGTAGAACAACCTGTTGTGGATGACTCTTCTAAGACTGACACAACGGAAGGTGAGAAAGTAACGGAACCTACAGAGAAGCCTGAAGAAGTAAAACCAACGGAACCAGAAGCGAAACCAAAGCCTGAACAAAAACCGACTGCAAAACCAACCAAGACAAGTGACGGCAAACTGATTCTTGGCGAAGAGGAGTGGGTGTTTGTTCCTGGTCTTAAAGAAGCGTTTAAAGCACGAGTTGATACAGGTGCAACAACATCATCAATCAGTGCCGTTGATATTGTTGATTTCGAACGTGACGGTAAAGATTGGGTTAAGTTCAAAATTGAACATGATGGCATCACAACTGAAGAGATCAGCTTGCCGGTAGAGCGTTGGGTTAAGATCAAGCAGTCGAGCGCGGAAGGTACACAACGACGTGCTGTTGTTGTCGCTTCAATTCAAATCGGCGATCTAAAAGATAAGACTGAGTTTACGCTAGCAGATCGAACGCATCTTTCTTTCCCAATTCTGTTGGGGAGAAGCTTCTTTAGAGATGTTGCAGTTGTCGATGTTGGTCAAAAATACGTTCAGAAAAAAGTAACTAAATAGCGTCAATCAGTATTCATTCGAATTAGAGTATGATGCTTTTATTGATGAGAAATGGAATCCCTACTAATGGAATTAGTGGGGATTTTTTCTTTTTATGATGTAATAAACGACGAAATACACTTTATTGTGCGTTGTTCTTCATTCGTTCACTGTTTAACCTCGACAATGTGATCCTGATCTCTATATAATCCGCGCTTCGTTTTATGTTTAATCCATACTTTCGTACTTCTTATTTTGGCTAATTGAAATAGCCAAATAATTATCTGTCAGTACACGCTTAGGAATTAGTTCTTTGATATCTACCGCGAACATCACAATGCAATTTGGCGCAGAGCCGCTGTTTGAAAACATCTCTGCTAAATTTGGTAACGGAAACCGTTATGGTTTGATCGGCGCCAATGGTTGCGGAAAATCAACGTTCATGAAAATCCTAAGTGGCGCATTGACGCCAAGCTCGGGCAACGTTTCGATCACTCCTGGAGAAAAACTGGGTGTGCTAAGCCAAGATCAGTTCGCTTTTGAACAGTACAGCGTTATCGATGTAGTGATCATGGGTGACAAAAAATTGTGGGAAGTAAAACAAGAACGTGACCGTATTTACTCTTTGCCAGAAATGAGCGAAGACGATGGTATGAAAGTCGCTGAGCTTGAAAGTGAATTCGCGGAAATGGATGGCTACACAGCAGAAAGCCGTGCAGGTGATATCCTAATTCAAGCGGGTATTGAAGAAGAATTTCACTTCGGCCTGATGCAACAAGTTGCTCCGGGTTGGAAACTGCGTGTGCTATTGGCACAGGCACTGTTTGCAAACCCAGATATCCTGCTTCTTGATGAACCAACCAACAACTTGGACATTCACACGATTAACTGGCTTGCTGAAGAGCTAAACCAGCGTAAATGTACAATGATCATCATTTCGCACGATAGACACTTCCTTAACTCTGTATGTACACATATGGCAGATATCGACTACGGCGAGCTACGTGTTTACCCGGGTAACTACGAGTACTTCTTAGAAGCGTCGGGTTTGATTCGAGATCAACTTCTAGCGAGCAATGCTAAGAAAGCGGCTGAGATCAGCGAGCTTCAAGATTTCGTAAACCGTTTTGGTGCTAACGCATCTAAAGCAAAGCAAGCAAGTTCACGTGCTAAGAAAATGGACAAAATCACGCTTGATGAAGTGAAATCATCGAGCCGTATGAGCCCATCTATTGACTTTGGTGAAGGTAAGAAACTGCACCGTCAAGCACTTGAACTTAAAGAGCTTGGTCACGGCTTCGATGGCGAAACACTGTTTGCTGGTGGTAACTTGCTACTTGAAGCGGGTACTCGTCTTGCCGTTATCGGTGAGAACGGTGTGGGTAAAACAACACTATTGAAATGCCTAGTTCAAGAGCTAGAACAAAACGAAGGTATCGTTAAATGGTCTGAAAACGCATCAGTAGGCTACTGCCCACAAGATAGCACGTCTGACTTTGATAACGACCTGAGTATCTTCGATTGGATCTCACAATGGCGTACAGTGAAGCACGATGACCTTATGGTACGTGGTATTCTAGGTCGTCTATTGTTTACTGCTGATGATGCGAACAAGAAAGCGCGTAACTGTTCTGGTGGAGAGAAAAACCGTCTGTTATTCGGCAAGCTAATGATGCAAGACATCAACGTGCTTGTGATGGACGAACCAACGAACCACATGGACATGGAAGCAATCCAAGCCCTGAACGACGCATTGAAGGTTTACACGGGGACGCTTATCTTTGTAAGCCATGACCGTGAGTTCGTTTCTTCGCTAGCAACACACATCATTGATGTAAAAGACCAACAATTAGTGAGCTTCCAAGGTACTTATGAAGAGTACTTGGATCATCAGAAAAAGATGCTGATGGTTAGCTTATAACAGTCTTAGTCGGTCTATAACCGTATTTGTTGACCTATAGTTGCATTAGTAATTAGGTAAACGGCTAGCAGCTAACTGTTTATTTGCTAACTATAATAAGAAAGTAATGAGAATAAGAAAGCCCCCGAACACAATAGTGGTCGGGGGCTTTTTGTCGTTCTGATGTTGGTTCTAATTTTAAACGCGGTTAAACAACATTGTTTAACCGCGCTCAAGAGCTAGAACGAATTATCCGTACGTCTAGTATTTAAACAATTGAACTTGAGTATTCAACTGTTGAGCAATACCGCGCAACTCTTCAGACAAGTGACGAGAGTTATCAGCCTCAGTAGACATGTTTTCTGATACATCATTAACCAACTGAATATTCTTACTGACTTCACCGGTAACCGATCTTTGCTCAGAAGCAGCATTCGAGATATGTGAAGCCATCTCCGAGATCTGTTGAATCGATGTCGCGATCTCTTCCAGTGCAATAGTCGCATTGTTTGCATCATCGACACTTGATTGCGCCAAGTCTTGGCTACGTTGCATTGATTCAACCGCACTGACGCTGTTTTTCTGAAGAGTCTCGATCATTTCGCGAATCTCGTCTGTAGAACTGTGAGTTCGTTGAGAAAGAACACGAACTTCATCTGCCACAACCGCAAAGCCGCGACCTTGTTCACCCGCACGTGCTGCTTCAATCGCTGCGTTTAAGGCCAATAGGTTAGTTTGTTCTGCAATATCAGAAATGGTTGATAGAATAGTGTTGATGTCTAACGCATTCTTCTCAACTTCTTGAATGATTCCTGAAGCGTTCTCAACTTGTTGAGCAAGACTAGTGATGGAATCTTGGTTACGAATGATGACTTGCTTACCTTGTTCACAATTCTCTGTTGAACTGATCGCTGAATCAGCCGTCATTTGCGCGTTGTTTGCTACTTCTTCTGCTGTTGCCGACATTTCATGTACGGCTGTAGCAATCTGAGAAATTTCGTGAAGTTGGACTGATAGACCTTCACTTGTTTGACGAGCGACATTGGTACTAATTTCAGATTGCTGATTAAGCTGGTTCGAAGAGCCCGCAATATCACGCACTATCTCTTGAAGTTTTGCTATGAACGCGTTGACGTGATGCGCTAGGGTGCCAATCTCGTCTTTACTATGAACAGTCATACGCTGTGTTAAGTCGCCGTCACCTTTGGACAATGCTTCCATTGCCGAGCTTAGTGTCGTTAATGGCGACAGTGCTTTCTTGATGATAAACATCGCAACAAATGCGATTACAGCAAGTTGTATTAGACCAAATATTACCGACTGACGAACTAATGAATAGTAAGAAGCAAAAGAGTGATCTTTATCTATAACAACAGTGAAGTACCAGTCTGTATGAGGAACTTTCTGAGCAGAAAGAAGGGAGTCGGTACCTTTAATGGTTAACTCTTCAAATTCTGGATTTTGCGCAAGTGATTTGATTTTCTGAGCAGAAAGGTTGTTTGAAATATTAGAAACAGGCTTTAGCGTTAGGCCACGGTCTCTATGGGCAACAATATTACCTTTACCATCGACAAGAAAAGCGTAAACACCAGGTTGCTCAATACTTACAATATCATTGATGAGGGTGTTTAAGTTCAGGTCTGCACCAATAACGCCAGAGAACCCGTTGGTATTGAATGGGCTTGCAATTGTTACCACTAGGTCATTCGTAGCCACATCAACATAGGGTTCAGTGACGACTGTTTGACCTGCCGCCATAGGCGCTTTGTACCAATCTCGAGTACGTGGGTCGTAATCTTGCGGTACTGGCAAATCACCACCTAGAAGAAAGCGACCGTCAGAAAGCCCTGCGTAGGCAATTTGGAACTTACCAGCACTCGTACTTTGAGTTAAATAGCTGGTTGGGTCATCGGTAAAAGTAAATGAATTTTTCGCTGCATTTACAACGTTAATTCGGCCTTCAATCCATTTTTCTATACCCGATACCGTTGTATCAGTTAGTGTATTTGAATATTGCTGAATGGAACGATAGGTTTCGTTAAGAAGTTGCTTACCTGTTACATAAGTCTGAATCATAGTCATTGCGAAAATAATGACAACAAACATCAATGTTAATTTGTTCTTGATTGAAATATTGCTAACACCCATTTACGGTACTTCACTCTATTAGAAATTTGGAAGAGAGTAGCAGTACGCCGTATTACCGTAAAGATATTTTATTACTGATTTTTATCAATAAATGAATAGTATAAAAATGAGTTATAAACGGAAGTGACGAGAAAGGGTGATTTTCGAGGATTTTAAACTAAATGTTTAGTTTTTAGTTGCAAAATCAGACATTAAGGCCAATAGGTCACGAGACTATTAGCCTTTAAGTTACCGTTTAAACAATCGAATTTAACATTTGCTCACTGATGGATCATAAGTGTTGAATAGACTTAAAAGCCAAATCGAGCTGACATTAAGAATTGGTGGCCGTAAGTACCGTTATTTCGAAGGTCAATACCTACTGAAAGCTGTTCTGTTGAGTGGAAGCGAGCCCCTACACCGACAATTGAACTCGTGTCGTCGCTGTCGACGAGTTGACCAAGGCGGGCGTTAACTTCTATGTTTGCCAGCAACCAAGCTCTTAAACCAATATTGATTTCAGTTTTAATGTGGTTACCATCATTACGTTCGATGTTGTGCAGTAACATCTGTCCAGTAATATCAGCCAACTGATTAATTGGGCCGTTGAACCCCATACCTACAGCCGCATCCCAATCCCCTTCAAATTCAGAATCGATTCGAGCAACAAAGTGTGAGTTTTGAGTGAACATTGTTGTGACTTCGCCACCAAATGTACTAGGGCTAATACCTGTGCGTAGCTCAAATGTATTGTAGTTAAAGTTGTTTGCATACGCAGAGAATGAACACAGTGTAACCAACCCCAAAAGGACCGTCTTGTTTGCGCTACCTAGCATGGTGACTCCATATTAATTATATTTTTCGGCATTATAATGCAAAAAAGCCTGCAATATGCAGGCCATTTGTTATAAATCATGTCTTTGAAGTCGACGGTACGGAGTTTGTATCTTACAAAACTTGAATATGATCTACTTCGATCTCTGGCGTTTTACCACCTTCGTATTCGCCAAATATACGAACTTTTGTATCTGCGGTGAGCGGTTGCGCTAGAAGGATATCGTCATCCAGTTCGATTTGAATTTCACTCTGACCATCAGAGAATACGAACGTATCGTTCTTTAGTTGACGAACAATCTTGCCATCTACGATTGCTTCTTGCTCTGCGAACATGCTGGTGTCTGCTAGTAGAGTCGCAACTGAAACGGTTTCAATCGGTCCCGTGTACGCAATAGCGCTCTGATGCTTGTGGTTACTGTCGCTATTGTTGTGATTACTGTTACTGTCGCTGTGATGGTCACTAGCCATTGCGAAAGTAGGAGCGAGGATAATAGTAGATGCGATAGCTAATACAGTTTTTTTCATGGTGAATCCCTTAATGTTGTTTTTATTAGAAACGTTTTTCTTAATTTGAAACGTTTCTTTTCGTGAGTGCGCTTATTTTGTTTGTAAGCTTCGTTTCGATGGAGCTATTAAACAACACTGGGGTTGAATCCAGAGTGAGTAACACATTCATTTTCCATTCATTTTATTGAGCATCTACACGACAATGACGTTAAGATGGAGGCAGAGAAATATTGCCCACAGCTATAAATTGAAAATTAAGAAATAAAGGATTTAAGTACAGATGCGATCACCGTTAAACGCCCTTATGGTTCAAGGGACAACGTCAGATGCCGGAAAAAGTGTTTTGGTGGCAGGTTTATGCCGTGTTTTGGCAAGGAAAGGCATCAAAGTGGCACCTTTTAAGCCTCAAAATATGGCGCTAAATAGCGCAGTGACAAAAGATGGTGGCGAAATTGGTCGTGCTCAAGCGGTTCAGGCACAAGCTTGTAATATTGAGCCTACCGTCCATATGAATCCTGTATTGCTAAAACCCAATTCAGATACGGGTGCGCAAGTGATTCTACAAGGAAGAGCACTGACGAATATGGAAGCGACCGGATATCACGACTACAAGAAAGTTGCGATGAATTCGGTTGTCGATTCGTTTGATCGACTTTCTGAAGAATACCAAAGCGTGATGATTGAAGGTGCGGGCAGTCCCGCAGAGATCAATCTTCGAGAAAACGATATCGCGAACATGGGCTTTGCTGAAAAGGCAGACATCCCAGTGATCATCGTTGCTGATATTGATCGTGGCGGCGTTTTTGCACACCTCTACGGCACATTAGCTCTATTATCTGAATCTGAACAAGCGCGCGTAAAAGGCTTTGTGATAAACCGTTTTAGAGGCGATATTGCGTTACTTCAATCTGGTTTAGATTGGCTAGAAGAGAAAACAGGTAAGCCTGTGATAGGGGTTTTGCCTTATCTGCATGGTTTTAACTTAGAGGCGGAGGATGCGATAACCTCAGCCCAAGAGTCTGATGGAGAAGCTAAACTTAAGGTTGTAGTGCCAGTACTAACTCGAATCAGTAACCATACAGACTTTGACGCTCTGCGACTTAACCCGTCGATTGATTTACGTTACGTAGGCAAAGGCGAGCGCCTGAACAACGCTGATTTGATTGTATTGCCGGGAACAAAATCGGTAAGAGCCGATTTGGAATACCTAAAACAGCAAGGTTGGGATAAAGATATTCAGCGTCATCTTCGCTTGGGCGGGAAAGTGATGGGTATTTGTGGCGGTTATCAGATGCTAGGGAATATCATCCACGACCCAGATGGCGTTGAAGGGAAATCTGGAAGCAGTGAAGGGTTGGGGTATCTTGATACTGAAACGACACTAACACAGCAGAAAACTTTAACCAATGTGTGTGGAACCATGACACTTGATGGCAAAACTGCACAAGTAAAAGGGTATGAAATCCACGTAGGTAGGACTGATGTCAATGAAACGGTATTACCGGTTCAGTTAGAATCTGGCAGTGTTGATGGTGCTGTGAATCAAGATAACTCAATTTTTGGTACTTACCTGCATGGCGTATTCGATAACAGTGATGCATTGTCGCTTATTTGCGAATGGGCAGGTGCTAATGATGTGACAGCGATTGACCATGAACAGCTTAAAGAGTTGGGTATCAATCGAATCGCTGATGCCATCGAAGATCACTTGAACCTTGACCTGCTTTGGCCTGAATTAACAGCTTAGGCCGCAACTTAGAAGTTAGCTCAAGAATTTAAACGAACAATAGATTAAATGAGAATAATGAAAAAACGAGTCATCCTTTTAACTATCGTCTTAGTTTCAGCACTGAGTTCTACTCATCTTTTGGCTGCTGAAAAACTACGAGTTTATGCTGCATCGTCGATGACGAACGCGGTTAACTTGTTGGTTGAAGAGTTTGAGAAAGATCATTCTGTCGATGTTATTCCAGTGTATGCGAGCACGTCGTCTTTGGTGCGCCAAATTGAACGAGGTGCGCCAGCAGACATTTTTATCTCGGCAAACGAAAAATGGATGACGCATTTAGTCGATCGCCAATTGGTTGCTAGTGACAATGTCACAAACTTGTGCGAAAACGAACTCGTGTTAATTTCCCCGAAAGAGACGCCAATATCTTTGGACCTCTCAAGCGGTGACCAATGGGCTAAACTTCTAATGAATGAAAGACTTGCAGTTGGCAACACCATGTCGGTTCCTGCGGGTATCTATGCGAAAGAAGCGCTAGAAACGTTAGGTGTATGGGACGATGTGAAGACTCGATTGGCACCAAGTAACAATGTACGTATGGCATTGGCTTTGGTAGAGCGTAGTGAAGCTAAGCTTGGCATTGTTTACAAAACAGATGCATTGCTATCTAAAGAAGTGAACCTAGTGTCGACGTTCCCATCAGATTTACATACGTCAATACGTTACCCTGTAGCTAAATTGAGCGATAAAGTCGTCGCAGAACAGTTCTATACTTTCCTAAAGAGCGAAAAAGCGAAGGACACCTTGAACAGTTTTGGATTTGAAGTGCGTTAAATGATGTATCTATCGGAATACGAATACCAAGCCTTAATGCTGAGCTTGAAAGTCGCTGGTTTTGCCATCTTGTGGCTTATTCCAATCGGCATCGGCTTGGCATGGCTGCTTGCTAAGAAACAATTTGTGGGCAAAAGCATTGTAGAAAGTATTGTCCATTTGCCTTTGGTGCTTCCACCTGTGGTCATCGGTTATTTGCTGCTAGTGATGATGGGTAGACAAGGCGTTATTGGCTCTTGGCTTAATGACGTGTTTGGTATTGTATTCAGCTTTAGTTGGAAGGGCGCTGCTCTAGCGTGTGTGGTCGTAGCGTTGCCTCTGATGGTACGTTCTATACGACTGAGCTTAGAAACCGTAGACAGTAAACTTGAAGAGGCCGCAGCTACATTGGGCGCTTCACCGCTTCGTGTGTTCTTCACTATTACATTACCGCTGATGATCCCAGGGATCATTACTGGCACCATGCTTTCATTCGCAAGAAGTCTGGGTGAATTTGGTGCGACCATCAGCTTCGTTTCAAATATTCCCGGTGAAACTCAAACTATTCCTTTAGCCATGTATACCTTTATTGAAACCCCTGGAGCAGAAATGGAAGCGGCTCGTTTGTGTGTCATTTCTATTGTGATCGCACTGAGTTCACTGATGCTTTCTGAATGGCTCAACAAAAAGTCAGCAAAACGTTTGGGGGGTAACGCATGAGTCGCATGAGCACTTTGGTCCTCCAATATCAGCAACAGCTTGGTGAAACGTTTTTTGATATTGATTTAGAATTGCCAAGTACTGGTATTACGGCAATTTTCGGTCGTTCTGGTGCAGGTAAAACTTCACTTATCAATGCCATTAGTGGTCTCAAACAACCAGATAGTGGCTTGATCAGCGTATCTGGAACCATTCTGTTTGATAGTGAAAATGGCATCAACTTACCAACGCACAAACGCAACGTCGGCTATGTATTCCAAGAATCACGATTGTTCCCACACATGAAGGTAGCTGCGAATTTAAAGTACGGCATGAAATGCGTCGATAACGCGCACTTTGAACAAATAGTCTCGCTGCTATCGTTGGACTCGCTGCTTGATCGCTATCCAGCCCGTCTGTCTGGCGGTGAGAAGCAACGTGTTGCGATTGGCCGCGCACTGTTGTCTAAGCCCAGCATTCTATTGATGGATGAGCCATTGGCGTCTCTGGACTTACCTCGTAAGCGTGAAGTAATGCCGTTTCTGGAAAACTTATCTGAAACCGTTCAAATACCGATTATCTATGTCACTCATAGCCTCAATGAAATATTACGCTTGGCAAATCACCTTGTGATCATTGAGCAAGGCACAGTTATTTCATCGGGGATGACGGAAGAGGTATGGGCATCGAGAGCCATGCAACCGTGGCAATCTTTTTCAGAGCAAAGTTCGTTGTTTGAAGCGACATTAGCGGAACATAATGATGATTATGCGTTGTCACGTCTAACGTTAGGTAAATCAACGTCACTTTGGGTTCAAAAGGTGTCGAGCGAGCTTGGCACTACGGTAAGGCTGCAAGTGAGGGCAAATGATGTCTCTATCACGCTACAGCAGCCGCAAGGCACTTCGATACGTAATATCCTTCCTGTCACTATTAAAAGGGTAGAGACGCACCAGCAAGGCTCGAATAAGCAGAGTGTCGCTGTCGAGTTAGAACTTGAGGCCGGATGCTACCTATGGGCAACCATTACATTGTGGGCGCTGGATGAGCTGAATTTAGAAATTGGGCAACGTGTCTACGCACAAATTAAAGGCGTGAGTGTCGCGCAAAGAGATATTGCGATAACGCACTAAACTTATGCACTAAGTTCATGCAGCAAGCTCATGCGATAAGATATTCAGATCTAGCGGTAATACATTAAGGCCCCACGACGTACTTGGTTTCTGGTTTCATTTTAGAACGGGTAAAACTCGAACTTGATTCTGTGACTCGATCTTGATTCCATAAATGACTACATGCGTCATTTTTATACGGTATAACTGCCAGTTCTGCGTCATACTATATGAGTGTGTATGTATATTTTCGTGCGATGAGAAAAGTTAGAATTCTAAGAGCCACAATGAGAATCCCTGCACTAACAAGAACCCAGACGTTACATTCGAATAATAGAAGAAGCGAGCAGAAAAAGAACGTATAGAAAAAGCTGCTGGTACAAAAAAGCCGCATGTTTTAAATAACATACGGCTTAATCATTAAGTTTTCCTTAAGCATTCAACCTAAATTTAGGTGCTCTGAATAGCTTAGCGGATGAAAACTTCTTTGAAATCACGCTTCAAGATAGCATCACGGCGCGCTTTCTTGATTTGCTTAGCCATGTCTTTTACACAGTTATGTAAAATTTGGTCAAGCAGTTGAGCTCGGTACTCTTCTTTTTCTTCATCAGTCATGCCTTCTGGAAGTTTAAGAGTAGGGAACTCCTCCATCATGTTTACACCAGCGAAAGCTTGGCTAACAGAGATTAGAGCGTGGAATTGCTCAAAGTTGTCCAAAACATTTTGTGCGCTTGCTGGAAGGCTGCTCCAAGTTTCACGCACTGCTTCTTCAGACACCTCATGAATAGAAGTAACCATGTTGTGCATCTCTTTAGGCACTTCATCAAATTCGATAACTTGGCGAAGCTCTGGTGAGATAGTGGTTAAATCGATTTCTTGTACTTCGTTGTTTGTAGCGTCTGACATAGTATTTCTCTTTAAAAAGAAACAATGCTAAAAAGATCTGTAAAAAAGTCAATATAATATAGAGATTAGGGCATGATTTAAGCCCAAATTTGAGCTACTTTGAATATTCAACACTAGATAAAGGTGATGTGATGATAGAAAAGGGATCTTCGATGCGCATATTGCTGGTTGATGACGTTCAACTGGATAGGATGCAACTCGCTATTCGACTCAAGCAACTGGGTCACGTTGTAGAAGCTGTTGGTAGCGGAAAAGAAGCCCTGAATGTTTATTCTGATTTTGATCCTGAACTCGTGTTACTGGATATCAGCATGCCAGACATGGATGGTTTTGAGGTCGCTAACGAAGTTCGTCGGCAATTCCCAGAATGGGTTCCGATCATCTTTTTGAGCGGTCATGAAGAGCCTGAAATGATCGCAAAAGCGATTGATGCCGGCGGCGATGACTATTTGATCAAACCAGTAAACAAAGTTGTTTTGAACTCTAAGTTGATTGCGATGCAACGTATTGCGCACATGAGACGAGAGTTAAAACAGAGTACCGCCAAACTCGAAGAACTGAATATTTTACTGCAACAACAAGCCAACGAAGACGGCCTAACCAAATTGTACAACCGACGATATATGGATACTAAGCTTGAAGAGAGCATTGCGTGGCACGGACGACGTAATATATCCATGACCGTCATACTACTCGATGTTGACTTCTTTAAGCCTTACAACGATAACTATGGCCATATTCAAGGGGATAAGTGCCTGCAAGGGCTTGCCAATACTTTGAAAGAGCTCTTTGTTCGAGCTGGAGAGTTTGTTGGACGTTACGGCGGTGAAGAGTTCGTCATCATTCTGAGTGATACCGATAGCTTAGGGGCTAATTTACAGGCCAATCGTGTAAAAGAAGCACTGCATCAAATGAACTACGTCCACGACTACTCAGCAGTGTCTGACAGAGTGACAGCGTCACAAGGCGTATTGTCATTCGTGCCTGAAGGTGGTGAGGCTATCGCTTCTATTTACGAAAAGGTTGACCAAGCACTGTATCAGGCCAAGCAAAGCGGAAGAAATACCTACATACAACGCGATATTATGGAGCTTGAGCAATAGTTGACGAGCTTCGGTAGTAACCTGAATTATACTTCTAGTAGCTTATAAGCCAGGAAGTGACTTAAGTGATAAAAGAAATGCAGCATTCCAAGTCATTCGTCATGACTAACTCAAACAAAGGTCTTGTATTAACTCTGTTTGTTTCCGTGTGTCCAACAGCTGTTAACGCAGCTTCGCTCTCTGAATTGGTCAGAAAAGACATTGAACAAACCTTCGCAACGAGTGTTTTGCTCAATGATACGGATGTGTTTACCTTTGGCATAAATAATTTTGATCCCAACAAAGTCTTTAGTTTGGACAATGAAGATATTGGCTCTAATGACTCAGTAAGTCGCCGACAAAATATCGCTTCCCTCAGCCTTCCTTATACCTTTGAAGTGCCAAGTTATGTTGAAGACAACCATCAAGAAGTAACACTTCGTTTATCTGCGTTGCGGATAGAGAAGGATGTTCAATATGCCAGTTCAACGATAAGCGACTTTCAAAAAGAGTCTGTTGTTTCTGGTTACGTTGAGTATGCAAACGTATCCCAGTTGAACGAATACTGGAGTTTTAGTTCTGCAATTGGTAACCATATTTCCTATTATCGAAACGATTTTGAATATCGTTCTTCGTTGCTTGCACCAATTCAAGGTCAGCTGGATGGTCTTTATCTGAACACGGATGCTTGGGCATACATAATAGAGCCTAAGATAAAGTTGATGTTTGAAGATAAGAATGACTGGGGTAAATATAAACTCAGTACCAGTTGGCATTACTTTAATGGTATAGGTTGGGGAGAAGCCAATAACGGTAATATTGGTCACCCAGAAGGTTGGTACATAGCAAATGAAGCTAAGATCTTCTATGACTTAGTTCGTTGGGACAAAAACATCACATCCATGTATTCGAGTATAAGAAGAATAGATATTGGTGGTGATACTGTCGCGTCTATGGGCACTACAGCTTACTACGAAGGTAGTGTAGGTTGGTTGCTTAACCCAAATCTGTTTAATGACTGGGTCGACAATGTAGGAATAGGGTTTACTATCAATTACGGAAGTAGTTTGAAAGGAGGGAGCTTAGTCATCTTCTTTAACCAAGACTAGTCTAAGCACCAACGCTTTCGATGTTCACACCGTTAAATTACGATGTTCAGAGCTTTACATTCCAAGACTTTCAACGTCTTTAACTATCGACACACAGCTTGTTTCGGCCAGTTTCTTTTGCTTTGTACAGTGCGTTATCGGCAAGTTTCAAGACTTCTACGGGTTGTTTAGTGGTTCTACTATCAGACAGCCCAATGCTCACCGTTACGTTTACGACTTCAGTTGATTTGTTGCTCTGACCACGCTTTTTAATGCCGACTTCATGGTCGTCAGGGCGATCGTTGCTATTTCGAATCGTCATATCGTAGTTTTGTACTTCGGAAATGAGTACTTGAAGGTGCTCTTTAACCTGTTCCGAGTATTTGCCTTTAAAAATAATCGTAAACTCTTCACCACCATAGCGATAAGCTTTTGCACCACCGGTTGTTTCACTCAATATACGTGCCACCAACTTCAACACATCGTCGCCAATGTCATGCCCGTAGGTATCGTTAAATTTCTTGAAGTGGTCGATATCAACCATCGCCATTGAGTATTTTCGCCCTAAGTGCTTCATATCCACTTCTAGTGCGTGTCTACCTGGGATGTTAGTTAAACGGTCATTAAAGGCCATGTCATGGCTAGCAGAGACGACATAGACAATGAATAGCGTACCAGACAACGAGAACATCGTACTAGAGATGTATTGCACATCAAAAAATATGAATGTACTAGTAGAAAGTAAAATTGCGCTGTATACGACAACATCAATCGCGCGGTTGTATACCAGAACTAAAATCGAAGTGAGGCCAAGTAAACAAAGGCTATACAGCACTAAAACGAAAGGCAGCCTCGAGAATCCGTTAACGATAAACAGGATACCTTCGCTCCATGACTCAAATCCGCCTGACTGGAAGTGAGAAACAATTAATTGTGCCCATACCGTAAACAGAACGAGAACCAAAGCATATAGGAACATGGATTTCGAGTTAACGCCGTTATCTGGGAAGGCATACACCAGTAAGCATGTTACAGGAACTAAAGCGGTTAACAGAGACAGTTCTAATAGAGTGGTGCCTGTGTTGAGTGGCGTTTGTAAACGAACTTGAATGATGAGGTATGCGACGAGCATGGTTAAGGACACCATGGCCATACGACCTTGCTTAAATGTGTGGCACAGCAAAACCGCAACGCTCAATAGAATGTATGGGAGGTTGCTAGCAAACCCTAAGTTTGAATCCGTCACTAGGATGACGTTGTTCATACCTGCAAGTAATATTGCTAATAGAAGTAAGGGAAAGCAAAATCGAAATATGCTCGACGTGACGAAAGAAGATGTCATTTATGTGGTGAGCCTAACTATAATGATGATCTTATATTTTAATTTTATACGTAGGATACGGGTAAACAAGCAATTGCCAAGCTTTTTCATTAAATTATAGCAAAAACATGATCATAGCTCGCTAATTGTACAATTAAATTTATATGTGTTTCAGTTGCTATTAACCTAAGAACGAGCTAAACAGTATATATGATAAATGAAACAGCCGTTATTGATACTTAACTAAATTAAGATGGTTTGTGCTTAAGAGTTAGGTGGTTACCTAAGTAGCAATGAACAGATGTTATACGACTAGCTGCAGAAGCGGTTAGCAACAACGGCTATTAGTCACAACAATGATTAGCTGCAACAACGATTAAACTAGAAATAACCGCTCAACATGGAGGTGTATTATGCAAATCAGTGTCGATGTCCATAATTATATGGAAACTTTGGTGGGAAATGTATTAGCTACAGAAGAGTATGTTTCTGGCTATACCAACGAGCAGTTAGCCGATCTTGCGTGTTTGGCTTTAGGTCAGCTTAAACCCATCTATATTCGCTTCGATGTCGATTTTCTATCTGCATTGCCAGAGGATAAATTGGTGCTGTATAAACGAAATAGTGAGATCGCGGTCAAAAATGCAGAAAGTATGATCATTGACGACAGAAGACGAGAGCGTGACGACAATGTACCCGTAATCTTTAGTCAACATAATTTTGATGATGACGTTGAATTACAATGGTATGAAAAGCCATTGTTGAGCGGTAAACAGTCATGATAGTTTACGGTTAATGCGGTCATTTAAGGAGTAAAAACGTGGGATTCTTTTCTAGATTATTTAGTGGCAAAGAAAAAACCGAACAAAAAGTAGAAATTGAGCCAGTCGAATACAAAGGCTTCAATATCTATCAAGATGCCATTGCTGAATCTGGTCAATACCGTGTAGCTGGGCGAATCGAGAAAGAATTTGATGGTGAAATCAAAACCCATCGTTTTATTCGTTCAGATGTTGTTTCAAACAAACAAGATGCCGATGAACTGATGCTTAAAAAATCGCAGATGTTCATCGACCAAATGGGCGATAGCATTTTTAGCTAACCAAATAGGGTTAGAATTGATGTTGGTCATAATTTAGAGAGCTTTCAGTGTATATGCTGAAAGCTCTTTTTAGTTTTAGGAACAAAGAACAGCTAGTAGGTTGTTATTTAAAGGAATATTTGCAAGTGGTTTGACCTCTTGGCTCAAAAGAGGCGTCATTTCTTCAAATGAAGTGCTCCAATTCCATCCAAATCGTTATAAGTAATAACTTTTCCTGTTCTTTGAATAAAACGCTTGAAGTATTAGTTGTCGTTAGATACAAACGAATAAGTCATTGTGCCAATAGTCAAGGAATAGCTATGCAAATTGGTGTACCAAGAGAAACACTCGCAGGTGAAACGCGAGTCGCTGCTTCGCCGAAATCGGTAGAACAGCTTCTAAAATTAGGATTTGAAGTTTGTGTTGAATCACAAGCAGGTGCGTTAGCAAGTTTTGAAGATGCAGTTTATGAACAAGCTGGAGCAAAAATTGTCACCGCAGATGAAGCTTGGAAATCCGATATTATTTTTAAAGTTAACGCTCCGATCGTTGACGAAACTAAAAATGAAATTGATCTTCTTAAAGATGGCGCAACATTGGTCAGCTTTATTTGGCCAGCTCAGAACCCAGAATTAATGGAACAATTGTCCACTCGTAATATCAACGTGATGGCGATGGATTCTGTACCTCGTATTTCAAGAGCTCAAGCGTTAGATGCATTGAGTTCGATGGCTAACATCGCGGGTTACCGTGCTGTTGTTGAGGCGGCGCATGAGTTTGGTCGATTCTTCACAGGTCAAATTACGGCGGCAGGCAAAGTTCCACCCGCGAAGGTACTGGTTGCTGGTGCGGGTGTTGCTGGCCTAGCAGCAATTGGCGCTGCGGGTAGTTTGGGTGCGATCGTTCGTTCGTTCGATGTTCGTCCTGAAGTAAAAGAGCAAGTTGAGTCTATGGGCGCTGAATTCTTGGAAGTGGATTTCAAGGAAGATACCAGCGCGGGCGACGGCTACGCAAAAGAGATGTCTGAAGCATTCAATAAGAAAGCTGAAGAACTGTATGCAGCTCAAGCTAAAGATGTCGATATCATCATTACAACGGCACTGATCCCAGGTCGTCCGGCACCTAAGCTGATTACCAAAGAGATGGTAGACAGCATGAGTGCTGGTAGTGTGATTGTTGACCTTGCGGCAGCCAATGGCGGCAACTGTGAATATACCGTTGCGGATCAAGTCATTACAACGGCTAACGGCGTGAAAGTGGTAGGTTACACAGATATGGTTGGTCGACTACCGACTCAATCATCTCAACTGTATGCAACGAACCTAGTTAACTTGCTGAAACTGCTTTGCAAAGAGAAAGATGGCAACATCAATATTGACTTTGAAGATGTCGTGCTACGCGGTGTTACCGTGGTTAAAGAGGGTGAAGTCACTTGGCCTGCACCACCAATTCAAGTTTCAGCTCAACCACAACAAGCTAAGGCCAAAGCGGTTAAACCGGAGCCTAAAGTTGAAGAGCCGGTTTCTCCAATTAAGAAAGTGGCAGGCATGGCGGTTGCTGTAGGTGCATTTGCTTGGGTAGCTTCAGTTGCTCCTGCTGCGTTCTTATCTCACTTTACCGTTTTTGTACTCGCTTGTGTGGTGGGTTATTACGTCGTTTGGAATGTAAGCCATTCTCTGCATACGCCTTTGATGTCCGTAACTAACGCGATTTCAGGAATCATTGTAGTCGGTGCACTGTTACAGATAGGACAAGGAAGTGGCGTTGTCACGTTCTTATCATTTATTGCCGTATTAATTGCAAGTATCAATATCTTTGGTGGCTTTACCGTAACCAAACGTATGCTTGAAATGTTCCGTAAAGACTAAGGAGTGACAGATGTCTGAAGGATTAGTACAAGCAGCTTATATTGTGGCTGCTGTATTCTTTATTATGAGCTTGGCTGGGTTGTCGAAACAGGAATCTGCGCGCGCAGGTAACTATTACGGTATCACGGGTATGGCAATCGCGTTGATCGCGACGATCTTTGGCCCACATTCTGCAGGTATTGTATGGATCATCATTGCTATGGTGATCGGTGGTGGTATTGGTATCCACTACGCAAGAAAAGTAGAAATGACTGAAATGCCTGAGCTGGTGGCAATTCTGCACAGCTTCGTAGGTATGGCAGCAGTACTTGTAGGTTACAACAGTTACATTGATCCACCTGCTACTGTTTCTATCAACCCTGCTGATATTCATGCAGAGCACGTGATCCACCTAGTGGAAGTGTTCCTTGGCGTGTTTATAGGTGCGGTGACGTTCACGGGTTCTATTGTTGCGTTTGGTAAGCTTCGTGGCGTTATCTCTTCGTCTGCATTGAACATTCCTCATAAGCATAAGTGGAACCTTGCGGCGATCGTAGTTTCTACACTACTGATGATCATGTTCGTTAAAGCGGACGGCAGTATGTTCGCGCTAATGGTTATGACTCTTATCGCATTCGCATTCGGTTACCACCTAGTGGCATCGATTGGTGGCGCAGATATGCCAGTGGTTGTCTCTATGCTGAACTCGTATTCTGGTTGGGCAGCAGCAGCGGCAGGTTTCATGCTTGCGAACGATCTGCTTATCGTAACCGGTGCATTGGTTGGTTCGTCAGGTGCAATTCTTTCTTACATCATGTGTAAGGCGATGAATCGCTCTTTCATCAGCGTTATTGCTGGTGGATTCGGCCAAGACGTGGTTGTGTCTGATGGTGATGAAGAGCAAGGTGAACACCGCGAAACATCAGCTGAAGACGTGGCTGACATGCTTAAAAACTCAAAGTCAGTCATCATCACTCCTGGATATGGCATGGCAGTAGCTCAAGCTCAATACCCAGTGCATGAAATCACTGAGAAGCTGCGAGCGCAGGGCATCAATGTTCGATTTGGTATCCACCCAGTTGCTGGTCGGTTACCGGGTCACATGAATGTGTTACTTGCTGAAGCAAAAGTACCTTACGATATCGTTCTTGAAATGGACGAACTCAACGATGACTTCAATGAGACCGATACTGTTTTGGTTATCGGTGCAAACGACACAGTGAACCCTGCAGCACTTGAAGATCCAAATAGTCCAATCGCTGGCATGCCAGTACTTGAAGTTTGGAATGCTCAGAACGTTATCGTATTCAAACGTTCGATGAACACAGGTTATGCAGGTGTGCAAAACCCGCTGTTCTTCAAAGAGAATACGCAGATGTTGTTTGGTGATGCGAAACAGAGCTGTCTCGGTATTCTAGAGCATCTATAGGAAACACTTTTTAAGTATTTTCTAAGCAAAAGCATTAAGTCGTAACTAAATAAGGAGCTCATTAGAGCTCCTTTTTTTTGTTCATCTGAAAGTCGCTGTATCCTAAAGCAACAATCTATGACCCATAAGCAGCAATCTATGGCCCATAAGCAATAAGCACAGTCCGATAGACGGCCGTAAAACTCATTTGAATGAAGTTATAACGACTCAAACGATTAGCGAGTACAGCTGTGCAACATAGCCCTAATATGATCGAATTTGTCGCTATAACTCGTCATTAGCACGGTTTTTCATGCGGTTATAAATTTATCTTTGATAACGAATGGTATATATTTGATTGATCTATATGAATTTGCGTTGGTTTGTGATCATCAAAAGAACATTTACTCTGCTTATCGCTGCATTATCAGTTTCAGTGAACGCGTTTGCTGACTCTTTACCTGAGCGTATCGATAACTTCACTAAACTTTTTGATCATGAAATGGCAATTGAATCTTATGATATTCGACTGCTTCAGGCTGATTACCCGACTCGCTTGATCATGCCGTCTTCTATGCTGCCGCAAACTGCTGAATACCCACTAAAAGACATCCAACGCTTATACCGGTTATCAAAAACATGCAGCGGAAAGTTGCCTTTAAGCCCTCTAATCACAGAGCCTTTGGTCTTTACTCGTGCAATGTGTAAAGGAACTAAACTTTCTGATCGTTGGTTTACTCGAAGTGGTTTGATTCATCCCGGTGGCGGTTCATATGCCGCACGCTACGTTGAGTTATACCCAGAGAAATTTGACTCGTTGAAGCGCTACATGCACATTCAAGAGCGACCGAACACCGAACACGATGAACTACTGTCTCGTCTACAGAAGATGGACAATGAAGCCATAACAGCTTTGCTAGCGGGTGCGAGTATGTTTGTTGAGCTTGATGAAATGTGGGTCAAGCGCGGTGATAGATATTACCTGTATAAAGAATCAGTTTGGAACGAAAACGCTACGCTCGCGGGCTTATCCTTTAGTTTGTCCTCAGAAGGCAACAGCTGTTTCGTCCAACGCGGCAATGTATGTTGGGAAATAGAAGATCATTCAGAGCTTCTGCAGATCGCCATGTTTATTTTGGTGATTGCCAATATCCTACTCGTGTTGGGGTGGGCGGTTTACCGTTGGAACAGTAAAAAACAAGAGATGAAGAGCCGCATGCTGGTTCTTCAAATTCTAACGCATGAATTAAGAACACCGATTGCGAGTTTGTCATTGACGGTTGAAGGGTTTAGGCGAGAGTTCGAACACTTGCCAGAATCGGTATATGATGAATTTCGTAGGTTGTGTGAAGATACACGCCGTTTAAGGCAGTTGGCAGAAGCAAGTAAAGACTATTTGCAATCAGACAACCAACCGCTTGCAACAGAGTGGGTGCCAAGTGTTGAAGAGTGGCTTCAATACAAAGTTGAAGAAGACTTTGCTCCGGGCATTGAACTCCGCGTAAACAAAGATATTGCTGCAAAAGTAAACGTATATTGGTTAGGAACGTGTATCGATAACCTGATCAGAAATGCAGTGAAATACGGCGTTGCCCCGGTGATACTAGAACTGAACACTTCTGACAAGAAGCTGACATTCAAAGTTATAGATAATGGAGACTTGTCTCGCAAAGATTGGGGGCAACTAAGAAAGCCATTCGTAAGTAAGAGTGGACTCGGTTTAGGTCTGACGATAGTAGAATCTATGGTCGGAAAAATGGGCGGTCACATGACGCTTATCGGCCCCCCAACAACATTTATTTTGGAGATACCTTGTGAAACAGACATTGCTTCTCGTTGAAGACGATAAAAATTTAGCTGACGGTTTATTAGTTAGCCTTGAGCAAGCTGGATATGAATGTTTACATGCCGAGCTGATCTCTGAAGTTGAAGGCTATTGGGAACAAGCGGATCTTGTGATCCTAGACCGTCAACTTCCTGATGGTGACTCAGTAGATTCACTTCCAGGTTGGAAGAAAAAGAAAGACATCCCAGTTATTTTGCTAACGGCTCTCGTAACAGTAAAAGACAAAGTAGCCGGCCTAGACTCAGGTGCGAATGATTACCTAACGAAACCATTTGCAGAAGCTGAACTGTTTGCTCGAATCCGTGCACAACTACGCCTACCTGATGCTGAAGATCAAGATGCATCAAAAGTAATGGCTCAAAACCTTGTAATTGACAAAGCAACACGTGAAGTGTTTTTTAACGAACTGGAAGTCACGTTAACGCGTACGGAATTTGATCTATTATTATTCTTGGCAAGTAATCTTGGTCGAGTGTTTACTCGTGATGAGCTACTAGACCACGTTTGGGGTTACAACCACTTCCCAACAACTCGTACTGTAGACACGCACGTTCTGCAACTAAGACAGAAGTTGCCAGGTTTAGAAATTGAAACCTTACGTGGCGTTGGCTACAAGATGAAAGCGTAATGAAAAAAGCCTTACTTCCACTACTCATTTTATCAAGCGTCATCAATACTGCACACGCAGCCGATTGGTTTAAGGACAGTGATGCGCTGACACAAGTGCACAAGCACCTGCTAGATAATGATTTAGCATTGATGTTTGATTCACTAGTGGAAGTTTGGCAAATCAACGCTTCGCAATCTCGCGAAGATCATCTCAATCAGCTGTTCGAGCAAGCATTGAACAAAGATTGTGGGAAAACGCTCACCAAAAACACTTTACCGGACTGGATAAGCTCGGTCGTCGTGAAAAGACACATTATCCAAAGCCCAGGCAGGGAAACATTCCGTGTGGCGATTGACGTTGAATCGGAAAGCAACATCCAAGACATCACCTTTGAGAAGTGGGTCGACAAGGTCGTTTCGTCTGATAGTGAGTTCACCAAAGGTAACCCTGTAATCAATAACACTTCAGTGAGTGTATACAGCAAACGTTATAGCTTAGCGTCTCAACTTGATTCCGGACTTTATCGCCTGACTGTAAAAGGAAATAGCGGTAACTCCTGGAGCACTTGGGTCATTCTTGGTGAAGTGGTTATGCGTCAACAAGTTCGTTGGGCATCTAAAGACTCTTGGTTGATCGATAAAAAAGCACTGCTGAACCCATACTGCCCATTACCAAAGCTAGACGTAGGTTTGTACGATTATGTCGATGAACGATATAAGCAGGTGTGGGGTAAAAGTTATGAATCCGATTATCCGACCAATTTAACGGGTGAAGAACTGCCCAATGATCGTTATGTTTTAGCTGTATCAATGGTACATTCGCGCTGGCAAGGTGACATAGCGATAGAGCAAGCACAAACTATCAGTAAAACTTATGATATTTCTAGCGAAGAGTAGCTAAAGTAATTTAGAATTGAGCCGTTAATAATGTAAGGGATCTAACAAAGATAAACGGCATGAAAAATACAACTAAACTACTCGCAGCATCAATTGCATTCGCCAGTCTTCCTCTTTCAGCAGCAAACTACGCCATTGAAGCGCGTGGTGATGCGATGGGTGGTGTTGGTGTTGTTTCAGCAAACTTCCTAACAGCTCCATTCTATAACCCAGCACTTGTTGCTATTTATCGTCGTAACGATGATATGGGTATGATCACGCCAAGTTTTGGTGGTAGTTATAATGACCCCCAAGACATGAAATCAAATATTGATTCCGCTCTGGCTGCGACAAACACTGCAGATTTAGATGCAGCTCTTAAAAAACTCGATGGTAACCAAGCTAATGTTGAACTTGGTGGTGTTGTCGCATTCGCTATCCCAAATCAATTTATAGCGGCTAACCTATTCGGCAAAGCCTATACAGAATCGTTTGCTACACCAAATGTTTACAATGAAGCGTCAGCGACAGATGCCGATAAACTTGAGTTGTCGACGGTAGAAGCCGTTGCTATTGGTGTTACCGAAGTTGGATTAACTCTCGCTAAATATCAAACCTTTATGGGGCAGCATATTTCATTTGGTATCACGCCTAAACTTCAACGTATTTACACATACAACTACGTTGCTTCTGTTAAGAGCTACGATTTGTCTGATGTAAGAGACAATGGTGAAGGTGAAACTTCTTTTAATATGGATGCTGGCGCGCTTTGGTTCACAGGTCCATTTCGAGTTGGCTTTTCGGCTACCAACTTAATATCTAGAGATATCAATACCAAAGATACATCTCAAACTTTAACGAGTACGACGACCCGCGATGTGACACACAAAGTCGGTGGCCAATACGCATACAAACTAGAGCCAGTATATACCGTAGGTGCTGGTATCGTAGCGGACTACTTCACGCTTAGTGTCGACTATGACTTAAATGAAACCGAAAAGTTTACTTCGTTCAAAGATAATGAACAGATGATTCGCGTTGGTACAGAAGTTGATGTTTTACGTCAGCTTCAGCTAAGGGCAGGGTACTACAAGAATTTGGCATACTCTGGTTCAGAAGGTACAGTCACTGCAGGTATTGGTTTGTCGCCACTCAATTTGTTCCAGTTAGATTTAAGTGCTAACTACACAAATGAAAATGCAATGGGTGCATCAATCAATTTCCTTGCTAGTTACTAACAGTCCTTATATAGTTCTGCTCCTAAATAAAGGAGCAGACTATGCTAAACGACTTACCAACCCTTTCTCACGAAGAACAACAGAAAGCTGTTGAACGAATTCAAGAAATGATGACCCAGGGCATCAGCACAGCACAAGCTATCAAAATCGTTGCTGAGCAAATTCGTGAAGAAATGAGTAATAAAGAAGAGTAGGGCATTAGCCCTTCTTTTTTAACACCTTAGCGCACTATAACTAAATATATTACCCTCTAGTATATTATCTCGTACATACCAACTCTTTAGTTACCCTAAACCCCGAACTATTCAAAACCATTAAATGCCGTTTATTCAGTAAGTTACGTTGGAGTAATCCACTTATCAGGCTTTTCTTGGCTCCTATTTGTAATTAAATTACAGCAAGCTCTGAAAACAATACAACTATCATTTTGGGTGTCAGCATTTATGTCACCATGTCTAAGTAGTTAAATCTATGGCGTTTTTTAAGGATAGTGACGTTGTGACTTCCATTTTTAGTGGGTCAGAGTGCGTGATTAGAAGCGTGACGGGAGCAGAATAATAAGGATTTCCTCGAAGAGCAGCGCGAGATAAGTAACGACGGTAATGTTCAAAACCGATACCGCGAGTGACTTACGACTGCTTAGAGAAAGCTTTTACTAGCCAGATATGTGCGGTTTAGAACAAGTAGTTAGGAAGCTTAGAAACGATACATCTCAACCTGAGAATGCGATTAATGGCGTTACTACAGAATGTGTTATTACCGATGGTGAGAGCGCGCTTAGAGGCGTACATATCGATTAGAACCCTAATGAGACAGTAAAGCTTTTGGCTTCTTTAGTCTGCGTTGAAAATCTAACGGCGGCTTAAATGGACAGTAGATATCGACAGGGTATTAATGGCGTCTTGATTGGGTATTGGCAGAGAGTTGAATGTGTAACTGCAGTCTAGTCAAGCGAGCTTTAGTACAACTTTGCGACTTGGTTTCGTCCGTTGTCTTTCGCTTGGTAGAGTGCCTTGTCTGCACGTTTAATTGCAGAACGTATCGATTCATGTTGCTTAAGCTGTGTTACTCCAGTCGAAGTCGTTACTTTAAGCGCTTTAGGCCAAACGCTTTGGTCGATTGCTAGGTATAGATTATTGATAGATTCGTTACACTGTAGCGCAGTTTGCTCCAGGCAAACTAAAAGGAACTCCTCACCACCCCAGCGATAAAGTAAATATTGCTCACCAAGACTCTCGTTCGCCGTTGCGACAAACTGAATAAGTACTTTGTCACCCACTTCATGGCCATGTTGATCATTGATTTGCTTAAAATGGTCTAAATCAAACAAAGCGATGTGAATTGTTTTTCCTTGCTGGGCTAACCATTCAAAATCATAGAAAGCATCTAAAGCTTCAGTTCTGTTCCTACAGCCGGTTAACGGATCGGTTGTAGCCTTTATCTTTAGCTCTTCAATTTCTTGAGTCAACAAACGTTGTTGCTGTGCGGCATCTGTTCTTGTTCTTCTGGCTAGATATAACGCACAAGATATATAGTAAATCGCATACAGCACCCATAAACTAATTAAGAGTTTTCCTAGTACAAACTTGTCGATCGTCTTGCCGTGAAAAACGATGCTTTGTACTGTCAGTTTATGGTGCCCATCAAGTGTGCTAGCACCAAGCCCTAACTCAACCGACACTGCGTTGGTAACGTCTACGGCGCTATTAGTAATAGGGTGGTTGTAATAGTCGATCCACCATAAAGGGACATTGAAATAATCTAAGTCGATGTGTTTTCTATCGGGTAACGAGAAATCTAAACGATTGAACTTATTAGACATAGCGTCACCTTGAACGCTGTAATTCTCGTCGTAATTTCGAATGTAAAAGCGAAACCTTGGCTGTTCTTGGCCTTCGTAATCCATATTGATGGTCACTGAGTCATACACTGAGAGATCCAGACCTTTACCTTCCGTAGAGATAACGAACTCAATCTCACAGAATGGCGAGCTATAGGTACGCTTAAAGTCACACTGTAACTCAATGGTGTCTTCTGACTTATACAGCACCCCTTTGGTGCCACCATTATGTTCTTGGTCAGTGTTAACGAGTGTAGGGAATCTATCTGGAGTGATAACGTAGTTTTGATCCATGATCATATGGTAAGAGATAAACGACAGTAGAGTGGCAGCGAGGCAAAAAACCGAAAGGAATATATTGATTTGCCTGAATACGTTGTCGCTCAAAATGTTAATCATCCATACATGTAACTTTGTGGTTATGCGTGATGTCACCGCAAACAGAGATTCTATCGAGTATTCACATTCGAACCCAATAGTTAAAATTGAATTGAAGATTATACAGAAAAGTTAATGATTAAACTGATTTTTAGAACAAATTCTGTACGCATGGCGTTGGTTTTGAATGCTATTCACTCGATAAGTGTGGTTTTTGCGGGGGTATCAATTTAACTGCATATTTATACAGTTAAATTTACTGTGGTTCGGTTTGTCGTAATCAGAGTTATGTGTGCGAGTTTTATGGCTTGCTGTGACAACGAGTCACGAGGCCACTGTTACTGTTCGTCAATTAAAGTGGAGGGTAGTTATGTTGCAGTGTCACTTTTTAAGCTCAATTTTATCAAAACACTTTGTTGTTTATTAGAGCGTTCGTTTCATTCATTTTGTCTTTTATTCCCAATTACGCGCCATGGTGCGATACCTACTTGAATATTACGGATCTCGATGGAAAACGAAGTGATGGCGTTTCTTGATGCGTTGGTCATTGCATTTATTACAGGTTGAGTCTCAAGCCTCGGCACGATTGCGGCTTTGAAAACAGACATCAACTGGATAAAGCGAGTGCAACAAGACCAAGAGCAACGGATACGAAAACTGGAGAACCCCAATGAAAGGACACAAGTGCAAAGGTCGTCGACCAAACGGCCAACTTAAGAAAGGTTACACGCTCAAGAACGGGCGTGTGGTAAGGGCGAACACCACACGAAAACGCTACAAGAAACGCCGATGATTCACAGCAATCGAAAGGGCTATTTTTTTAGGAAAGTAGCCCTTTCTGCATTTCTACGACGAGAATCCACACTTTAAGCATCCAGTTTTACAGCTAATGATTTAAATCACTGTTATAAATAGGGTTAATGAGTATAATCCTTTCCCATAAATCAGACTAGACAGAAAAACTCTGTATTTAAATGCAGAATTTTCTATCTAATAAGCGTTAGTTCTACTTATTAAATGTGCGTACTGGTTCATATGTGTGATTCACTTCTCATTCATATGCGCAGCTACTCCGATATCATTCTCAGGATTTATAAAACAACAATTGAGGTTAAAATGAGTGCTAGGTATTGCGACAAATGTGGTCAAAAAACAGAACATAAAGAATTGATTAAGCAAAAACCGTCCAAATATGGCAATAGTAAGAAAGAAAAGTTTAAGGAATTTCTTGCGGGTTTTTTGGGTGGGATGGCTAGTCCAGCAGGAGCGTCACTAGATTTAATCGATCGCTATGTAGTTTGTTTAGAGTGTGGTATTAAAACATTAGAAAATCATGGCGATGAATTTCAATAAATTGTGTCTTGTCCAGTCTAAGTCGTAGAGCTAACAACAAGCAATTAAAGCAGACTGTCAACGCTTGGGATTTTCAACTCAGTTCAGTTTAAGTGATTTTGGTGGTAATTTTGAACGTATTAGTAGCGTTGTCAGCTACTTAATTGGGTGTTATGCGTCACTCCAACTAGAGAAGGTAACACAAGTGGAAAGTGGAGTTAAAAAATCAGTTCGGTATCTTGCCTTGGGTATTCTTATATATCCGTTTCTTTACATGCTACTCAACTTTATTATCTCTATTCTAATGGCAACTTTGGGCGAAGGTAGTAGCTCGTTGATTGAAATTTTTGAGTATCTCATCTGGTTTATAATGCCTTTTTTTTCGGTGTTTTATCTGTTAGCTTTCCATCACTTTTCGCGAGTGTTAGGTAAATGGCATCAACGAGTTGGGTATACTTTGGTTTTAGCCGCTGTGCTAATTGAAATAGCGATGCCTTGGATGGATTCAGGTCTGGTGTTTAAGACAGCATCTTTTCTATGTCAGCTTTTCGAGATAGGTATTTTAGTTAGTTGTCTGTTCGTTTTTAGCAGTAAGTTGGGGCCAAACTCTGAGCCTGGCACAACCGTATATCGAACTGTTTAGGATTAATTCGTAACACGTGACATTTTTACTATACGTTGCGTTCTGTGTTTAAGGTGGTTTGCAGAAACATCGGTCTTACGCTACTCACCACTTAAGCGGGCGTTAGCTTTCTGAAGGTGTAAGCCTAAAACTATGCTGTTATAATCGAAACGTATTTGTATTTTGAGAAATGAGATGATGAAGTTTACGTTAGAAGGTAATGACTGTATGCCACCCATTTCCGGTGGCTATCTACTTATTTATCGCGGTACTGAAGAGGTTACGGTTGTTAGCGTACCGTCTCCTAACTTTGTGGCAGAGCGTTATAGGGATAGTGTTAGCGAAAACTATGATTCGTTTGAAGACGAGGAAGGTAATGAGTTTAACATTAATGTTTGGTCTTCCAATGTTGGTGTTGATTGGACGCTAGACGTTGAGACAAAGGATGGAGCGTTAAAAGAGCAAATTAGAGTGGAGTACCATGCTAATGAGTTCTGATACGGAATTTGATGTATATCTCAATACTTTCACTGAAGGACTTACGCAAATAAGAGCCCAAAGTAGAGATAGTTTTCACAACCAATTGTATTTTTCGAACGTGATAAGCTTAATGGAACAGTATCTTTCAAACTTGTTCATTTTTGAACTTACTAATTCTCCAGAATCACTCCGAAAACTAGCAAGCCATGACAAGTTTCGTTCTGCTACCGTGACGGTTCCTTTTGCTTTAAACAACCCTATTGATGAGTATTTGATACATTCAATGAAAGCATTGGTATGGCATCGGCTTAATGATGTTGAAATGTATTATAAAAAAGTTCTTGGCATTCGTTTTAATATCAGCAGAGAGCTATTAAAACAACTTGAGTTACGCCATGACCTTGTGCATCGAAATGGTCATACCTTAGATGGTGAGAAAGTAGATATAACGGATGACGATCTAGACCGATGTATAGCTTTAGTGGAGCCATTTGTTCTCGATATTCACGCAAAGTATGTAACCCAAAAAAGCTAATAAAGCATTTAAGAGTGTTGATAAAAATGGAGGCAATAATGTACAAGGAAACAGATTTTCAACTGAGCCAAGAAGAGTTTAGCTTTAAAAAAGATTCGTATCCTTTATCAAAAATTAATAATGTGAGAGTTAAGAAACTTGGCTTACTCGACAATCTAGGTCAAATAATATTTTGGTTATTTGTTTTCTCCGGAGCAGTTTGGTTAGCAATCCCAACTCTTGAGAGTACACCTTTTTGGTTGAAAGCTTTAGTTGTTACTTTAACGATTGTAGGTTTTATATTTGGTTTTCTTCGTTGTTCAAAATATGCGTTACAAATTGAATTTCGTCATATTGATGAAACCGGAGTTCAATGGGTAAATATAGCTAAATCTTACTCCAAATTTGATAGTGGGTTGTTTGAGCAACAAGTCGCGTTGCTGAAGGCAACATTCGTCTAACAAATTAATCAACACAATTTATTACATTCGGCATTGTAGGTTTGTCTTTAGTTTCGATGTTTAAGGCGTTATATTTTTCAAGTACGTCACGGGCAATAGGAAGAGTTAGTGTATTTTATAATTAATGATATTGAGTGGTGGAAAATTTCACTTAATAGTTTCATGAATGGATGGCTCCCTGGTATTCTGGCATTCTTTTTAGGTCTTGGGCTCGAGAAAATCACAAGTCGCAGAAAGCTAAAGCAAGAGTTAAAAAACAACCTACTTGAAATTTTCATACCTATATTTAATTCGGGAGAGGTCACAACACTCAGTTCAGCTGAAGATTGCCACCGTAACTTAAAGGCAACGTTCAATGCGTATACGCGGATCTATCCGAGGCTTTGTTGCGTAATTCAATGGAACTAAATCAAGAACCTACGATCTGATCAGC
>NZ_JBFSRZ010000015.1:0-90125 GCF_041466065.1 Vibrio sp. 10N.239.312.C11 | reverse complement strand
CGCTTTTGAAACCTAAGCTTCGAAGCCATCCCGTGTCAGCGAGGTGGCATTATAGAGATTTCGATCACACTGGCAAGCCCTTTTTGAAGTTTTTCTCATTTTTTTATTCGTTCGATTAAAAAGAGCACAAAACGCCTCAAAAGTAGGCTTTTCTCTTACATCTCTTGCAGTTTCTTAGAGAATAAAGAGACTTTTTTCCAGTTCGTGTACTCAACTTCCTTGGTTGTATCCGTTTCTCCACCTGTCATATTCATAATGAAGCGAATCATGGTTTTATCGAACCAGTTATAACGAGGATAATAGAGGGCTCCAGCAAACACACCGATCAAAGTGGGTTGCCACGGGGACTTAAGAAGGAACTTCTTAATATAGGCGCTACCTTCAGGAGTATCTTTGCCTTGGTCTTCTTTACGAGCCGTTAAGTTAACGCAAAAGAAAGCAACCTTATTTGATCGCAGCTGAGCAAGGTTGGCATCAATGAACTGATATAGCTTCTTATTGAGGTGCCCATAGCGAATAGATGCGCCAATCAAAACTCGGTCGTATTGAGCAAAGTCGACATTACCAATGGTGTGCAGATCTTGAAGCTCACATTCGAACTCATTCATTTCTTCTTTTATATAGTTCAAGATTTTCTTGGTCTGCCCTTCACGGCTTGAATACAAAAATAGAGCTTTTGCCACAATATGTCCTTAGCTACGCCAAAACGTAGGGGTCAATAAAATTAATAAGGTGAATATCTCTAAACGGCCAAACAGCATGGATACGATCAACACCCATTTAGCCTTGTCATTCACATCGCCGAAGTGCATTGCCACTTCACCTAAGCCTGGACCAAGGTTATTCAATGTTGCCGCTACAGCAGAGAAAGCACTCAGCTCATCCATCCCCGTAGCAATAAGAGCCAACATACAAACCACAAAAACCAATGCGTATGCAGAGAAGAAGCCCCAAACCGCATCAACGACACGTTGTGGTAGAGCCGAACCACCAACCTTGATGGTATAGACAGCACGCGGGTGGACAAGACGCTTCATTTCACGAGCACCCTGTAAAGTAAGCAGTAATATTCGAATGACTTTCATACCGCCACCCGTTGAACCTGCACACCCACCTATAAAAGAAGAGAACAGAAGCAGTACAGGTAAGAATAACGGCCATTCAGAAAAACCGGTGGTGGTGAAGCCTGCGGTTGTTGAAATTGATACTGTCTGGAACAACGCCTGATCGAAAGCATCATAATACGAATCGTAAGAGTGATGATTCAGTAGTAACAAGAAACAAACTAAGAACAGGACGACTTGAATAAAGATAAAAGCGCGGAACTCAGGATCTTTCCAGTAATACTTAGGATGCACACCACCTGAAGCAAATGCTGCAAAGTGCAGAGAATAGTTACACGCAGATATAAGAAGGAACACGACCGTAATCATATTGATAGCAGGGCTATTGAAATAACCCATACTCGCATCGTGAGTCGAGAAGCCACCAATAGCAATGGTTGAGAAACTATGGCTGATTGCATCAAAGAAACTCATGCCAGCAAGCCAAAACGCCACCGCACAAGCAATCGTTAGACTCAGATAGATGTACCAAAGCGCTTTTGCCGTTTCTGCAATACGCGGAGTCATCTTGCTATCTTTTACTGGACCCGGGATTTCAGCACGATATAGCTGCATACCACCGATACCCAGAACAGGAAGGATGGCTACCGCCAATACGATGATACCCATACCACCAAACCATTGTAGGAATTGGCGGTAAAATAGAATTGCTTTAGGTAAGTCATCGAGGCCAACAATTACGGTTGCACCTGTCGTTGTTAATGCAGAAAACGATTCGAAAAAGGCATCAGTAACGGAAACGCTCGGATTATCCGCGATCAAAAACGGCAGCGCACCAGCACTGCCGATTACCGTCCAGAACAACACCACAATGAGAAAGCCATCTCGCGCCTTCAATTCATGTTTATAGCGTCGGTTTGGAAACCAGCAAGTTGCTCCAAAAAATAATAGAACAAAGAAAGTCGTCACAAATGGCACACCCGCACCATCTCGATAGATCAGTGCGACGAGCGCAGGTGCGAGCATTGATACACTAAAAAGTGCTAATAATAATCCGACGATTCGAATAATTGAGCGAAATTGCATGAGCTATTGAACGAAGCGAAATGCTTCACACTTCCTAGTTGTCTTTGACTTTCGTTACCAGTGCCTTAGCACCGCTTTTATTGATCATGGTTTGGGTAAACGAATCTACCTGAAGGAGCTCTATTTCAATAATAAGCTCAACTTGCACACCATAATCCGCTTGGACTTCAACAGCCTGATGCTGAGCCATAATGGATTGCGCAATTGGCACAAAGCCATAGTCTAACTCTAGCCGTAATTTTGTGGTTATTTTTTTCTCGATAGTTTGAAGCAGCTTGAGAGCTTGTTGCACTCCACCACCGTAAGCCTTTACTAGGCCACCCGTTCCAAGCTTGATTCCGCCAGAATAACGAGTAACAACAGCTGTCAGTTCACCAACACCAGAACCAGACAGTTGCGCCAAGATAGGCTTACCCGCAGTACCAGATGGCTCTCCATCGTCACTAAAGCCCCATTGCATTGAGTCTTCAGGTCGCCCTGCAGCAAAGCCCCAACAATTATGTCGCGCTGATGAATGCTCTTTTTTTACCTGTTCTACGAACTGTTTAGCAGCTTCTACACTTGGAGTATGAGCAAGATGAGTAATGAAGACGCTCTTCTTGATCTCTTCTTCAAACAGAGCCGACGCTGACGGTATTAAATAGGGCAGTTCATTCATATCGTTAACTTAATTAATAAGAGCGGCGAAGTGTATCACGCGTGAATAATAAGGGTTAGAGGATCTGTGCTATCGCACAATGTTAAACAATTGTTTAAAAAATGTATTGAAATTCACCAAGCAGAGGTACAGACTAGAATAACTGGTCTTACCAGGTATTCTACAATAATAGAAAGATAACAAGATTCTCTCAAACAATCGTGGATTGTATGTCATGGAGATAGACAATGATTTACCAAGCTAACACCTTACAGGTAAAGGAATTACAAGATGGTATTGCAGAACTTAGCTTCTGTGCTCCGGCCTCTGTAAACAAACTCGACCTTGCTACTTTAGAATCACTAGATAAAGCGTTAGATGCTCTTAATGCTCACGCTGGATTACGTGGTTTAATCTTAACTTCAAACAAAGACGCGTTCATCGTAGGCGCAGACATCACTGAATTTCTTGGCCTATTTGCTAAGCCAGAAGCAGAACTTGATGAATGGTTAAGATTCGCTAATTCAATTTTCAGCAAGCTCGAAGACCTTCCTGTCCCAACTCTTTCAATGATGCGTGGCCATGCCCTTGGCGGCGGCTGTGAATGTGTACTCGCTACCGATTTCCGTATCGGTGACAAGACCACCAGCATAGGCCTACCAGAAACCAAACTTGGCATCATGCCTGGCTTTGGTGGTTGTGTGCGTCTGCCACGTGTTATCGGTGCTGACAGTGCAATGGAAATTATCACGCAAGGCAAAGCATGCCGTGCAGATGAAGCACTTAAAGTTGGCTTGTTAGATGCGATTGTTGAAACAGACCAACTATTAGAATCAGCGATTAACACTGTTTCTCTAGCAGCCAATGAAAAACTCGATTGGCAACTACGTCGTAAACAAAAAACATCAGCGCTTTCATTAAGCAAACTAGAAGCGATGATGAGCTTTACCATGGCGAAAGGCTTAGTTGCTCAAAAAGCAGGGCCTCATTACCCAGCACCTATCACCTCGGTTATCGCTATCGAAGAAGCAGCACGTAGCGATCGCGATGCAGCACTAGACATCGAGCGTAAACACTTCGTTAAGCTAGCGAAATCTGAAGAAGCGAAAGCATTGGTCGGCTTATTCCTTAATGACCAATACATCAAAGGCCTAGCGAAACAAGCTGGTAAGTCTGCAAACAAAGCGACTGAACGAGCAGCGGTACTTGGTGCTGGCATCATGGGTGGCGGTATTGCTTACCAGTCAGCGTTAAAGGGCGTGCCAGTGATGATGAAAGACATCGCACAGGCGTCTCTAGATCTTGGTATGAACGAAGCATCTAAGCTGTTGAATAAACGCTTATCACGCGGTCGCCTAGATGGATTCAAGATGGCAGGCATTCTGTCTTCTATTACCCCAAGCTTACATTACGCAGGTGTTGAACAGTCAGATGTGATTGTGGAAGCCGTTGTAGAAAACCCTAAAGTAAAAGCAGCAGTACTGAGTGAAGTGGAAGGTCTGGTGGGTGAAGACACAGTTCTTACATCAAACACCTCAACGATTCCGATCAACCTGCTAGCAAAATCTCTAAAACGCCCAGAAAACTTCTGTGGTATGCACTTCTTTAACCCAGTACACCGCATGCCTTTGGTTGAGATCATCCGTGGCGAGCATACTTCAGAAGAAACCATTAATCGCGTGGTTGCTTACGCAGCGAAGATGGGTAAATCCCCTATCGTTGTTAATGATTGCCCAGGCTTCTTCGTTAACCGTGTACTTTTCCCTTACTTTGGCGGTTTCAGCATGTTGCTACGTGACGGTGCTGACTTCACTAAGATCGATAAAGTCATGGAGCGTAAGTTCGGTTGGCCAATGGGCCCTGCTTACTTGCTAGACGTTGTAGGTTTAGACACAGCACATCATGCACAAGCAGTAATGGCGCAAGGTTTCCCAGAGCGTATGGGTAAAGAAGGTCGTGATGCAATTGACGCACTTTACGTCGCTGAAAAATACGGCCAGAAGAACGGCAGCGGTTTCTACACGTACAGCGTAGACAAACGCGGTCGTCCTAAGAAGACATTCTCTGAAGACATTCTTCCTATCCTGGCTGACGTATGCCAACAACCACAAGACTTTGATGACCAGACAATTATCCAACGTGTGATGATTCCTATGATCAACGAAGTGGTGCTTTGTTTAGAAGAAGGCATCATCGCGACACCGCAAGAAGCGGATATGGCACTGGTTTACGGTTTAGGCTTCCCTCCATTCAGAGGCGGCGTATTCCGCTACTTAGACAGTGTGGGTATTGGTAACTTCGTTGAAATGGCGAAGAGCTACCAAGACTTAGGTGCAATGTACCAAGTTCCTCAACTATTGCTTGATATGGCAGCTAAAGGCGAAAGCTTTTACGACGGCCAACAAGCAAGTTCTCTGTAACCCACATTTGGAAAAGGAATAGCAAAATGAATAATGTAGTTGTTGTTGATTGCCTTCGTACCCCAATGGGACGTTCCAAAGGTGGAGCTTTCCGTCACACTCGTGCTGAAGATCTGTCGGCACATTTGATGAAAGGCATTTTAGAGCGCAACCCAGAAGTAAACCCTGTCGAAATTGAAGACATTTACTGGGGTTGTGTACAACAAACGCTAGAGCAAGGCTTCAACGTTGCACGTAACGCTGCTTTACTTGCTGGTCTACCGATTGAGATTGGTGCGGTAACGGTGAACCGTTTATGTGGCTCATCTATGCAAGCTCTGCATGATGCAACCCGCTCTATCATGGTTGGTGATGCTGAAATCTGCCTGATCGGTGGTGTCGAACATATGGGTCACGTACCAATGAACCATGGTGTTGATTTTCACCCTGGCATGTCTAAACACGTAGCAAAAGCGGCAGGTATGATGGGCCTAACCGCTGAGATGCTAGGCAAAATGCACGGTATTAGCCGTGAAGACCAAGACGCCTTCGCAGCACGCTCACATGCTCGAGCACAAGCTGCAACAGTAGAAGGTCGTTTCAAGAACGAAATCCTACCAACCGAAGCTCACGCAGCAGACGGTTCACTGTTCACTCTGGATTACGATGAAGTTATTCGCCCAGAAACAACAGTTGAAGGTCTATCTCAGCTGCGTCCTGTATTCGATCCAGCAAACGGAACGGTAACAGCCGGTACTTCATCAGCACTGTCTGATGGTGCCTCTGCAATGCTGATCATGAGTGAAGATAAAGCCAACGCGCTTGGCCTGAAGATTCGCGCTCGCGTGAAGTCGATGGCTATCGCTGGCTGCGATCCTTCAATCATGGGTTACGGCCCGGTACCAGCAACTCAAAAAGCACTGAAACGTGCAGGCCTAACCATCGAAGATATGGGTGTGATCGAGCTAAACGAAGCGTTTGCTGCTCAATCTCTTCCATGTGCTAAAGATCTCGGTCTATTGGATGTAGTTGACGAGAAAGTTAACCTTAACGGCGGTGCGATTGCTCTTGGTCACCCACTAGGCTGTTCTGGTTCTCGTATCTCGACGACGCTAATCAACCTGATGGAAGCGCAAGACGTGAAATACGGCTTGGCGACCATGTGTATTGGTTTAGGCCAAGGTATTGCAACGGTATTTGAACGCCCATAGCGATCACTGGTTGTAATACTTGTAGGGTAATCTTTTGTGCAGCTATATTTATATAGCTGCACTTTTTATTACTTGGCATCCAACAATGCATCGATTGCGTTCAGCGAACTCAGCGAGAGAAAAACCAACACTGATATCTATGCACAAAACGCATAGATTCAATGTTGATGTTTCATTATTTTTTCTCGGATGATTCAACTAAAGTTACTTCAGTTTCCTAATATTCCTCCTACGGAGCAGATCATGTTTAAAGCACTTGTACTAAACCAAGAAGACAAAAAAACTATCGCATCAGTTTCTCAAATTGATGAGTCTCAATTACCAGAAGGTAACGTGAAAGTTGATGTGAGCTACTCTTCTTTGAACTACAAAGATGGTTTGGCGATAACAGGTAAAGGGCGCATTGTTCGCAACTTCCCTATGGTTCCTGGCATTGACCTTTCTGGCGTGGTTTCACAATCTGATGACCCGCGCTACAAAGCAGGCGACGAAGTTGTTCTAACGGGTTGGGGTGTTGGTGAAGGCCACTGGGGCGGTATGGCTGAGAAAGCGAGCCTAAATGGTGACTGGTTAGTACCAATGCCTGCAGGTCTTGACGCCAAGAAAGTCATGGCGATTGGTACAGCTGGCTTCACCGCTATGCTTTGTGTGCAAGCTATCGTAGATGCAGGCATCAAACCAGAAGACGGTGAAATCCTAGTAACGGGTGCTAGTGGCGGCGTAGGCAGCGTGTCTATTACGCTACTAAACCAACTAGGTTACAAAGTAGCAGCGGTTACTGGCCGAGCTTCAGAAAATGGCGAGCTTCTAAAATCACTAGGTGCAACACGCATTGTAGAGCGTGCTGAATTAGAAGAACCAGCGAAACCACTTGAGAAACAACTGTGGGCTGGTGCTATCGATACAGTAGGTAGCAAGGTACTTGCTAAAGTATTGGCGCAAATTGATTACAACGGCGCGGTTGCAATGTGTGGCCTAGCCGGCGGCTTTGACTTACCAACTACGGTAATGCCATTCATTCTACGTAACGTTCGTCTACAAGGTGTGGATTCAGTAATGTGCCCTCGTGAAAAACGTATTAAAGCGTGGGAACAACTGGCTGAATTACTACCTGAGTCTTTCTACGGCCAAGCGACTAAAGAAGTGTCTTTAGATGGCGCAATTCAAGCTGCGGAAGACATCACTAACGGTCAAATCACTGGTCGCGTAGTTATTAAACTGTAATTGAAAATTAAACTTCCGTAACCCAGAATAACAAAGGGCTGATAGTAATCAGCCCTTTTGCGTTTTTGTCATTTGGATCGAGTAAACTAAAGCGAGATCTCAGTTAACCCAAACCTACATCCGCAATACGCTTCTGAATCAGCTCACCACATTCTTCTTTTACTACTCTTCTTAACCATTGTTGCGAGGCAGAAGAATCGCAACGCGAGTGCCAGATCAGTGAGTAATCAAACGGCATAAATTCAAATGGTAATGGCTTAACAACCAAGTCATAACGCTCCGCCACCAAATAAGCCAAATCAGCAGGCACAGTAATCACCAACGGCATTCTATCGACAATCGCCAATGCCGCTTCAAGGTGATAAGCACGCAACACCATTTTACGAGGCTGTTGATTGACTAACGCGTTGTCTAATAAAGCCTTAACACCATCACTGATCGCAATCATCGCGTGCGGGAGTGATACATAGTCTTCAAGGCTTAAAGGCTTATCGGCTAATGGGTGATTCTTAGATAACAGGCACGACACACCGACCGGCCCCAATACCTCTTGATGAAGTGGTGCAATGCTGCCACTCGGGCGACAAATCGCCATATCGACACGTTCGGTGCTGAGCTGTTTAAACAAATGCTCATGCTGCAATGGTGCAAACTCCAAAGAGATGTTCGGCGCTTGCTCATAAATCTTCGGCAGAGCATAAGGCAAGATAGTTTGCATCGCGTAGTCAGTGGTCGCAATTAAAAAACGCTCACTGCAATAGTAAGGATCGAAATCACTCGGACTAAGCAACTGACGGAATGATTCTAAAGGCTGATCAATGCGCTGGCTGATCTCGAGAGCTTTCTTAGTGGGAATAAGGTGCTGACCTTGGCGTGTAAACAGGGGATCATTGAGTAGTTCTCTTAAGCGGCCTAATACTCGGCTGGTTGCCGACTGGCTTAGGTTAAGACGAAGCGCAGCTTGACTAACACTGCCCTCTTCAATCAATACCTTTAAGGCGACCAGTAAATTCAGGTCTCTACGATAGATGTCTTCTAATTCCACGCCACTTACCTAGCTGTATACAATTATCATTGGTCACTAAGTTGTTTATAGCATGCTTTAGATAAAAAAAATCCCGCAATTACGCGGGGAAGCCCAAGAAAATCTGGGGATAGTGTCGGAATGTTGTCGTATTGGAATTTGCTTGCTGTATTCAGGTTAGTGCTCTTGCTCCTCGGCTATGCCTTGCCAACGGCGCATCTCTACCCAAATACCAATAATCGTTGCTACTATGCCAAAAATTGGCATTAGAGAGGTCTCTGTCGATGAGCGTAGTACTAACGCACAAAAAGAAATAAAACAGAGAACTGAATAAATTGTTAATCTATCTAATCCTGTCAACATCGCCACTCCTTAGCTAGTTGCCTTTGATTTGAGTTGTTATCAACTTGTTAATTAAGTTATAGGAAATGGTTCCGTTTGCCAAGCACTTATTGCATATTTTTTCTGCAGACGTATTATTCACTCGTTAGATAGATATAGAGATACAAACCATGACATTCAAACCTGAACTGGCAACCCACACTTTAGAAGCTGAAGGCCTGCGTTGCCCAGAGCCAGTAATGATGGTCAGGAAGACAATTAGAAACATGCAGGATGGCGATGTGTTACTGGTAAAAGCTGACGATCCTTCGACAACTCGTGATATTCCGAGCTTTTGTCGATTCATGGATCACCAGTTGGTAGGCCAAGCGACAGAAACGTTGCCTTACCAGTATTTGATCAGAAAGGGATTGGAGGCGTAACGCCCCACCGACTATCAAGTATCAAAAAAGCCGCTCGTACCTTATGTTCTTCAACAGAACTCAGAGTACGAGCGGCTTTTTGTTTATTCGTTTCTAGATTTATTTTGCAGATGCTCAAGCTGATGCTGAATTTCTCGGATATCTTTTCGCATAGGAATAATATGCGCGACCCGAATCCAAGCTTCTACCGCAAGCCCGGTCATGATCATCGAACCAGCCACCATTGGTAGCCACATGTCCGTCAACACCATGCCTAGTAGTGTAAGTGCAAGACCAAAGGTAAATAGATAACTTTGGCTTTGTGGAGTAATACCCATATAACGCGTCAACATAATCATGCCCTCGTGTTCTTAACTCACAAGATTAAAATATCATGACAAGTATGACAGTTATATGTCCATTCGCTCGATAAACCCCACAATACTGTAAGAGTATGACCTACAACACATTACTCTACTGATTGAGTATAATAGGACTCAATACTACCGCTTAATAGAACGCTGCTGCGATAGCCAAACCCACGAACAACAAGGCTGTGATCTTGCGAATCAGGTCAAGTGGCATCTTATCTGCCGATAGCTTACCAATGATCACCACAGGCACATTCGCCAGCAACATACCAATGGTAGTACCGAGAATGACCCACGTTAATGCATCCGAATATTGAGCCCCTAGAATCGATGTCGCAATCTGAGTCTTATCACCGATCTCAGCAATGAAGAAAGCGATAAAACTGGCGACAAACGGCCCTCGGTTCGAGATCTGTTCATCGTCATCTAATTTATCCGGAATCAGAATCCAGCCTGCCATCGCAATGAAACTGACCACCAGCACCCACTTAAGTACCTCAGGAGATAAATAATCAGCGACCACAACACCTAGCCACGCAGCAAGGGCATGGTTGGCAATGGTGGCAAAGAAAATAGCCGCAATAATAGGTAGCGGTTTTCGATATCGGCTGGCTAATAAAAGGGATAACAACTGAGTCTTATCACCGATCTCGGCTAAGGCGACAGTTGTAATTGAAATTGCTAAAACGCTCACGACATGCTCATTTGGGATGAGGATTATTATATTTAACCAAAGACAAACCTCGCGCCCCATCCCGGTTCACGATGCTTGTCTAAGGTCTTGCTAAGCGCCACCAAGGTGGTGGTTGCCTCGAACGCCATGATGATTTTGCATCAATTATGTTGACGAACGAACTCATTCAATAGGATATGAATAAGTAAGCTACTCCCCAAAGACCGCGAGATTTTAATCACCCACGCTTTCAAACACAAGAGTCAAAGTTATCAAAATATCCACTTGTGCCGAAAAACAAACATTAAAGGCAAAAAAATCCACTAAACGACATTTTAGACCACTAATTAAACAAGATTACCCCTACTCGCTTTACCAATATCTCGGTATACTCAGAGGTTATTTTTATCATTCATTTAAAAGAATCGCGCGAACCTGACTATGCAAAAATACGATATCAAAACCTTCCAGGGAATGATCCTCGCGCTGCAGGATTACTGGGCACAAAACGGTTGTACCATTGTTCAACCACTAGATATGGAAGTAGGTGCTGGCACCTCTCACCCAATGACATGTCTACGTGCACTTGGCCCAGAGCCAATGTCTACGGCATACGTTCAACCTTCTCGTCGTCCGACTGATGGTCGTTACGGTGAAAACCCGAACCGCCTGCAGCACTACTATCAATTCCAAGTAGCTCTAAAACCTTCTCCAGATAACATCCAGGAGTTGTACTTAGGCTCGCTTGAAGTTCTTGGTGTCGACCCACTTGTTCACGATATTCGCTTCGTAGAAGACAACTGGGAAAACCCAACTTTAGGCGCATGGGGTCTTGGTTGGGAAGTATGGCTAAACGGTATGGAAGTGACTCAATTCACTTACTTCCAACAAGTTGGCGGTCTTGAGTGTAAGCCTGTAACGGGCGAGATCACTTACGGTATCGAGCGTCTAGCAATGTACATCCAAGAAGTAGACTCTGTTTACGACCTTGTATGGAACGTAGCACCAGACGGTTCTAACGTGACTTACGGTGATATCTTCCACCAAAATGAAGTTGAGCAATCAACATACAACTTCGAGCACGCAGACGTAGATTTCCTATTCACTTTCTTCGACCAGTGCGAAAAAGAGTGTAAAGAGCTACTTGAGCTTGAGAAGCCACTGCCGCTTCCAGCTTACGAGCGCATTCTGAAAGCAGGTCACGCATTCAACATCCTTGATGCGCGTAAAGCTATCTCTGTAACAGAGCGTCAACGTTACATCCTTCGTATCCGCAACCTGACTAAAGCTGTTGCAGAGGCGTACTACGCGTCACGTGAAGCGCTTGGCTTCCCAATGTGTAAGAAGGATAAATAATCATGGCGAAGAATTTTCTAATTGAACTAGGTACGGAAGAGCTTCCACCAACAGCACTTCGTTCTCTAGCAGAAGCCTTTGCTTCTAACTTTGAAGCGGGTCTTAAAACGGCTGAGCTTTCTCACGAAGGCATCAAGTGGTACGCAGCACCTCGTCGTCTAGCACTTAAAGTGACTGCACTGGCTGAAGGCCAAGCAGACAAAGTCGTTGAGAAGCGCGGTCCTGCAATTTCTGTCGCATTCGATGCGGAAGGCAACGCGACTAAAGCTGCACAAGGTTGGGCTCGTGGTAACGGTATTACTGTTGAGCAAGCTGACCGCCTGAAAACAGACAAAGGCGAGTGGCTTCTTTTCAAACAAGAAGTGGCTGGCAAACCTGTTCAAGAATTGGTGATGGACATCGCTGCGAAAGCTCTCGCTGGCCTACCAATTCCTAAAGCAATGCGCTGGGGTAACTCAGACATTCAATTTATCCGTCCAGTGAAAACACTGGCAGTACTACTAGGTGATGAGCTTGTTGAAGGCAAAATCCTAGGCGTAGCTTCTGCTCGTACTATCCGTGGCCACCGTTTCATGGGCGAACAAGAGTTCACAATCGACTCTGCTGACCAATACCCTGCGATCTTAGAAGAGCGCGGTAAAGTAATGGCAGATTACGATGCGCGTAAAGCGATCATTCTTGCTGATGCTAAAAAAGCAGCAGACGCGGTTGGCGGTATTGCAGACCTAGAAGATGACCTTGTTGAAGAAGTTACCTCTTTGGTTGAATGGCCAGTGGTGCTTACTGCTAAGTTTGAGCAAGAGTTCCTAAAAGTGCCTTCTGAAGCTTTGGTTTACACCATGAAAGGCGACCAGAAGTACTTCCCAGTGTATGACGCTGATAAAAATCTTCTGCCAAACTTCATCTTCGTTTCGAACATCGAGTCTAAAGAGCCTCGTCACGTAATCGAAGGTAACGAGAAGGTTGTACGTCCACGTCTTGCTGATGCTGAGTTCTTCTTCAACACAGACCGTAAGCGCCCGCTGATCGACCGTCTTGCTGAACTAGACCAAGCTATCTTCCAGAAGCAACTGGGCACTATCAAAGACAAAACCGATCGCATCACAGAGCTTGCTGGCTACATTGCTGAGCAAATCGATGCTGACGTTGAAAAGTCTAAGCGTGCTGGCCTACTGGCTAAGTGTGACCTAATGACATCTATGGTATTCGAGTTTACGGATACTCAAGGTGTGATGGGCATGCACTACGCGACTCACGATGGTGAAGACGAGCAAGTAGCACTAGCACTTTACGAGCAGTACATGCCTCGTTTCGCGGGTGACACACTACCAAGCACTGGTATTTCATCAGCAGTAGCAATGGCAGACAAGCTAGACACTATTGTAGGTATCTTCGGTATTGGCCAAGCACCAAAAGGTTCTGACCCATTCGCTCTACGTCGTGCATCACTAGGTGTGCTACGTATCATCGTTGAAAACGGCTACAACCTAGACCTAACCGATCTAATCGGTAAAGCGAAAGAGCTACTAGGCGACAAGCTAACTAACGACAATGTTGAAGCTGACGTTATCGACTTCATGCTAGGTCGTTTCCGCGCATGGTACCAAGATGCTGGTTTCAGCGTTGATATCATCCAAGCGGTACTAGCACGTCGTCCAACTAAGCCAGCTGACTTTGACCAACGTGTTAAAGCGGTTTCTCACTTCCGTGAACTGGAAGCAGCAGAAGCTCTAGCAGCAGCGAACAAACGTGTAGGTAACATCCTTGCGAAATTCGATGGCGAACTACCAACAGAAATCGACCTAACTCTTCTTCAAGAAGACGCAGAGAAAGCTCTGGCTGAAAACGTTGAAGTAATGACAGAAGCACTAGAACCAGCATTCGCAACAGGCAACTACCAAGAAGCCCTAAGCAAGCTTGCTGATCTACGTGAACCCGTTGATGCATTCTTCGATAACGTAATGGTTATGGCTGATGATGAAGCGCTTAAGAAGAACCGTCTAACGCTACTGAACAACCTACGTAACCTGTTCCTACAGATTGCTGATATTTCTTTACTGCAGAAGTAAAACCAATTTGGAATAAATATTAAGGGGGAAGCTTTGGCTTCTCCCTTTTTTTTATCCAAAGCTAGTGTAAGCTCTATCTGGTTGAATATTATTGTAGATAGGGATATTACATGCTGGTTGTTTTGGTTGAAGATAATGAAATATTGAATCACCACCTATCTTCTCAGCTCAGTGAGCAAGGACATACTGTCCATGCAGATAGAACAGCTTCTGCGTGTTTACAAACGATTCAAAAACAGTCCAATACAGATGTGATGATCATTGACCTTGGCCTCCCTGACTTTGATGGCATTACGCTGATCAAGCAAATACGTCGTAAAGAAATTGCAGTCCCAATATTAATCTTAACCGCACGTGGCAACTGGCAAGATAAAGTAGAAGGGCTTAACTCCGGGGCTGATGATTACCTTACCAAGCCCTTCCAATTTGAAGAGCTACACGCTCGCCTTGAGGCGCTTGTTCGTCGCAATCGCTCACCTTAGACACTCAAGCCAAACGTATCAGTTACGATGATGCTCTGATTGAACTTACAGCCTTAGAATTTCAAATATTCGAGTACTTAATTCGCCATTGCTTACAAATCGTATCTAAGCAACAAATCGCAGATTCCCTTTATGCGCAGGGTGAAAATGTTCAGCTAAACAATATTGAGGTTATCGTTTCACGCTTACGTAAAAAGTTAACGCAATACACTCAAGCTAAGCTGATCAGCACCATTCGCGGGCAAGGTTATCGCTTTGAACTAGAAGCTAAGTAGTATGAAAAGACTGTACAAAACCCAATTTAGGCGTCGAACGTTCGCCGTTGCTGCTTCCATTATGATTTCAATGGTACTCACTAGCGCCTGGTTCTACTACAACAGTCAAAAACACCAACTTTTTGAGTACTACTCGAAAAATACCCTTCGAGAATTGCCTGCTGTAATCAATGAACTGCTGTCTTCTGGGGAAATACCGCCATTGACGGAGTGGGATAGGTTCTATGCGAAAGAGTCTCCCAACACTAGCGTCACTCTATGTGATCACAACAATCAACAAGTATGGACATCAGTAAATATTGAAAGACGAGCTAAGCTGCTATCAGAGATAGGCGTCAGCCAACCTCAAGTTAGCGAGCTCTGTCGTGATCTAAATTTCCCCATAGATACTATTCGTTTGGTTGAAAGACCGAATGGCGCCGCTTTTATTGTCCACACAATTCTCTGGAAAGGTTTCCAGGAAAAGAAAGATGGCAGAGTTATCTTTACCCAAAGGGTCGAAGAGAAAATAGAACCCATACATCAGTTAAAATACACCGCGGTTGGAGTGTTAGTGGTTGCGCTTGCTTTGATCAGTGCTCTACTTTTGGTTTTTTATCGTATTAGTTTTGCGCCGTTTACTCGACTAGAGAATGAACTGAATGACATAAAGCAGGGTAAACAAAACCAATTAGCCCAGTCATACCCTGAAGATTTACATAGCGTCACCAGTGCATTGAACGAATTGCTATACCAACAAAAAGAAAATCAGGAGCGTTATAAGCGTTCTCTCAATGATCTCGCCCATAGTTTGAAGACTCGCGTGACAGTTTCTCAAGCATTGCTTGATGAAGACTCATCCAAAACAAAGAATGACCAAATCAACCAACAACTGTTAGAAATGGATAGCTTAATTCAGGCACAACTCAAAAGGGCTTCGCTAGGCGTTAAAGGTATAACGACTTCATCGACACAGATAAAACCAATCCTCGACAGCCTAGTAGGCATGTTTACGAAAATCCATGCCGACAAAAAGATCCAATTCATCACTCAGTTTGACGAGCAACTGACCGTGCCTCTTAATAAAGATGATCTTATGGAAGTGCTCGGTAACCTATTAGAAAATACTTATCGGTTCGCACAAACCTCTATCGAATTCAAAGCCACTCAAAGCGAACAGCAGATCCTGATTGAGATCTATAATGATGGGCCAGTAATAGATAGCTCGATCAGCCAAACCTTATTTCAACGCGGCGTAAGAGCCGATCAGAAGACCCATGGTACGGGGTTAGGTTTGGCGCTATGTGATGAGATACTCCATAGCTACAAAGGGACAATCTGGTTTGAGCAATCAGATAACCCATCCGTGGGTGTCGTTTTAAAAATACTACTCCCAACAAGTTAAATTTGTAAGGCAGGGTTAAGAGCGAATATCAACCCTGCGATTGTTATGGCGACCGGATTCAATCTCGTTACTCTGCACTGGGTTCGCCTCACCTTGTGAACTCACTGTCAGGTCTTCAATATTTACGCCTTGCTCTTTCAAATACCCAACAACAGCATTCGAGCGCTGCAAGCCTAAGCTTAAGTTGTAACTATCACTACCTTTTGAGTCGGTATTCCCCGTGACGATAAATTCGGGAGTTTGATGTTCAAGTTTAGCTATAAGTTTTAACAATAAATAACGAGACTTTTGATTCAGTTCATCGTCATCGAAATCAAAAGTCACGCGAGCCAACACCTCACGAGCCAACTTACCTTCTACAAATTTAGTTCGACTCAGTAAGTATTGTGCGCAATCAGCACTTTCTGATACTTGAGTTAACTTATCTTGAATCAAACTTTTAATCGCTTGATTAGCTGTGCTTGCGTTCACTTGCATGAACGGGCCTTGGTGATACATCACTTTCTTCCCCTGACCGATCGTTACCGTCTTCTCAAGTTCAGAGTCGCCCATATGGCAGTAATGATAAAGTAGTTCGTTGGTATCTGGTTTTAAAGGGGCTGCCAGTATAGAAAACGACAGAGTAAATAAATACATAATAGATATAATAGATATAATAGATATAAGCGTTTTCATTTTTGCTCTCTTAATAATATTCAGTTAATAAAAAGGATGTCACATACCTCTATTGCGCCAAGTGACCCACTTCTTCCGTAATTAATCCCAAAATTTTATTGAGAATGTCTTCCTTGTTTTCAGCCTTATAAACATTATCTCGGCCAACGCAATTACGCAGACCCACGTTTTTATTAAGTTCATAATCGAAACCAATCACAGCCATGCGCGCGTTCATTCTTTCACCATCAGGTGTCATCATTCCTTGGCTTACCCCGCCAATTACCTCTATGTCATCATGCGTATTATCTGCCGAAACTTTGCCGCCGTTGACCATATTGAGAATGTTGCTACACATACCTTTCGACACAAGCTTATTGGTTTGCCCTGCGTAGTGATTCCAATCTTCCCCATCAGACAGAATAATGATCAGCTGCTTTTGGTTCTTCGACATTGAAGTCACAATTTGCCCTGCACGAATAATGCCTTGCAGTGAAGCAGTGCCTCCCCCAGCTTTGAATTTCTTGACCTTTTTAGTGAAGGATGAAAAATCGGTGGTAAAATAGAGGTCGTAGAACCGTGCATCATCATCGCCATTAGGCACACGCGAGGCTTCTCCTTTAACGATAAATTGTTGAGCTATCGTTTTGTTAAAATTCACCGTATCGTCTTTATCGTATTCACCTTCTCTTGAAACTACCCGCTGATCGCGAACTACTAAGTTATCATTCTTATCTTTATTGATGGTTCGGCGATTAAAACCGGTAAGTGCAACCCGATGAGGGTGCTCTGGATATAGATCGTTATACGCGCCGAGTTCATCAGCCACATCTTCAATAATGTCTTTCAGATCATTTAGCTTAGAATGTCGACCACCACTCCACGAGTCATTCATAGATTCTGAAAAATCGACGATAAAAGTAATGTCTATCGGCTGGCTTTGATAGCGTCGTGCTTTCGATGATCCCGTCACATTGAAGCTATCACCAAAGCCAGAAATCACATCGTTGCCAGGAAACCAGGACTTGTGCAGTGTTTGACCCGCAACACGATATTCAAAGTAGCGTGCTTCGCCTCTTTCCGTAGCAGCAATACATTCAGGTATTTCATCACACCCTAGCTTCTTAACTTCAATATCTAGGATCGAGTCCATGTCATATAGATAATGCTGAATATAGCGCTCCGCCAATTGGTGGTCTTGCTCATCTTTTGCTGATACCGCTAGAACAGCCGCTTCTGAAGCTTCCTCTAATCGAGCTTTGGTTTGTAATGCGCGGGCACCATCAGAACCAAGCATAAACACTCCAAACAAAGCTGGGATCATAATGGCAAACAGCATAGCTGCATGGCCAGACTGCTTACGCATAGCGTGTTTCATAACCTTTCTCTTCGCTCTCCCTGCCGATCACGACAGAATCAGACATCACGTGAGTAAACTCACGCCCCAAAATACCACCAATCCAATTATCCGATTCATAACAAACCGTCACTCGGTACAGGGGCATTTCTCGACCTCGGTTAGTCACTACCGTCATGGACTCTAATGAATCAATGGTTTGCTTTATTCTGCAGGCAACAACACCGCGTTTTTCACTGATCGCGGGGTTGGGTGTACCCACTTGTTTGAAGCTCAACTCTTCCACCAACAACCCATAGTGTTCCCGTTCAAAATGACCAAAGGTACGCAGTAAGGAATGCTGAGCAATGATATCGATATCATCGACTTCTTTAGTTGTAAGCTGATAATCAGTATCATAAAGTTGGGTTCTCTCTTTAAGTACATTGACCAGTGAATAAGAGAGTCGATCGAGTTTTCCTTTCAATGAAAGCTTGATGATCACGTCACCACTGAAAGCAATCAATAAGCTGAAAAATACAGCGACCATGGCAAACTCAATACTAAAAACCCCCTGCTGCTTACTCTTCAAATTCCCATGCTTTAGGGTTCTAAATTTCAAATTTTGACCTTTCATATTCCTGCACAACAATCATCTCTCTGCTCATTAAATTCTGAGTCGTGAAGAAGTAGCTAAAGATAGGTGAAAAACGGTAGTTAATTCGATAAATGGCAAGCGCTGCGTTATCAGCATCACCACACTCTTTAAATTTTTGACTACCAGAAATACTGCATTGGTCTGTAATACTAGCTAACTCACTCAGGTTTTTAGAGTAGTGAATCGTGACTTGAAAATTGTCGCCATTAACAACCTGATTCCAGATACTGCCTTCTCGGTGCAAAACCTTATCTACCGTATCGAGATAATTTCCTGAGCCCTTTTTAGCTGTGCGAGCCACCTCTGAAACCGCCAAGTCGTTGATCGCCGAAATGTACGAGATATAGCTCATCTCAACCCACGCCATACACATCAACCAAAAAGCAAAAAAGCCCACCGCAAACTCTATGCTCGCGACACCCTTTTGCTTATATCGCATTACCCGCCTCCTCCGATAACGAAAGACCACTGACTGCCAGCGTTTGGCTCTCTAATGAATAAGGAGTGTGGTGGCGCAACGCCTGATAAATTTTTTGGATTTGGTGCTTGCTGTATCTTTCACTCAACACACTTTCGACAAACGGGTAGTGGCCCAACTTAGCCATACTCAACGTCAAGTTTGCCATCATCTGTTCGTTCATCTGACCGCGCTTATACAATGGCAATAAACGCTCCATAGCTGCTTGATAATGCTCTTGCGTAATATCGAGCACAGCCAAATTATTATTCACTGATACCGAGTCATAAAAATGCTCGCGCGCGCGTTCAAAATACCGACGAGATAGATCAAACTGATAGCTGTAACCATAAAACGTTCCCAGTAAATTCTCGGCTGCCGCATGTGTAGCATTTTCCACTAATACTTGTTTAGCACTACTGATCGCTGCTGGGTACTGACCTAATTCACCGTATGCTTTCGCTTGCATCAATAAACTGTTCACACTGGGTTGTGGTTTTTGAGTAACAGGGGCAATGTAAAACAGAGCCGACTCAGCATCGCCCATAGCTAAATATGTATTCGAGAGTTTTTCTCTCACTTCATCAGCGTCGTATTGCTGCAGCTGATTTTTATACAAACGGGTTAACTGAACGTAATTATGTGTTTTTTGATAGATAGCCTCTTTTGACTCATCTTTCTGCCAACTCGCTTGAGTTGAACTGCATGCCGCCAACATTAAAACTAACGTTAGCGCGATTATTTTCTTAAACATTAAGCATCATCCTCATTACCCCCGGAGCGGCAATTACGAATACAATTGGGATCAAGATAAACACGATCAGTGGAATCGACATCTTGGCAGCTAACTTCCCTATTTCTTCTTCCAGCTCTAGCATTTGCACTTCTCGAATATCGCCTGCCAACGTCGTTAACACGTTATAAATCGAGGATCCATGTTGAATGCTCTGCGTCAGCGTCATCACAAAACTACGAACTTCTGGTGATGGAACCTTGCGATACAACTCCTCTAAGGCATTTTCCATTCCGACCAAACGAGCCCGTTGGTTTGTCACCTCCAACAAGCTAGAAAGCTCTTTATCAAAGCTTTTCATTTCAATGGAGAGGTATTTCATTGATGCTTCGATTGTCATGCCGGTTTGGACGCAAATCGCCATTAGGTCAATCAGATACGGCATTTGTCGAGAGATTCGACGTTGACGGTTTTTAGCCATCGAGCTCAAGACTAGGTCAGGCATCACAATAACCACCATAGCCCACCCCGCAGCTATCGCGATCCATGATTCAGACGAAACCTCAAAAAACCAACACACGCCTGCAACAACCACTTGCCCGATAAACAACGCACTGTACTTCAGTGGCATAAACCATTGAGCCCACCGGATGTCACTCACGCCTGCATTAGCAAAGCGCACTGCAATATCACTTTCGGAGGTGACGAAAATAGTCGACATGGGCGTCAACCAACGATTCAGTTTTATTTCTGCCTCTTTTGACTGATCGGCCAATCGATGATGTTTCGCTAAGGCTGCGATACGGTGTTTTTTCTGAGTACACACGACTAACCAATAAAATATGAGCAACAAGCCAAATGCTACGCCGGCCCAGGCGAAAAATAGCCCAACGTTCGAGAAGTTTATTGAAGAAGCCATTACTTCACCTTTTTCATTAACGCCCAGATGATCAGCATGCCGATACTTTCACTTGTGATGAGGTAGTAAAGAATCGGTCTCCCTTCTGGGTGGTGCATTACGAACTCAAAATTTTCAGGACTAAGAAACTGCAAAATAAACAGAAAGAAGAATGGTGTTGCTCCTACAATTTTTGCGGAGATACGAGCCTCTGAAGTAAGAGCAAACTTTTTTCTTTCTACAGCTCTCGCTTCGAACATTTGTCGATTCAGACGTGACATCACCTCTTTTAATTGCCCCCCTCTTTGCATGTTAGCTCGCAAGGTAATGACAAAAAAATGAAACGACGGATACGGAAAGCGACGACAAGATTTACGAAACACATCATCAATCGGCTCTCCTAAATTGAGGCGCTCGCTCATCAGCTTAAACTCTTTACCTACCTCACCTTCAAGTTTCTTCCCTACATACCCAATGCCTCGCCCTATGCTTTCACCCGCACTAAGGGAACTTGCCAGCATGTTCAACGCATCAGGGAAGGTTTCTTCAAAGCGTTTTTTCTCTCGTTTCTGTAAATGGAGATAACCAAAAAACCAAGCGATAATGAGAGTCAAAGGCAAAATTTCAAACCAAGGTAAGCGCAGTGACATTTGATTAAGAATGCCGATCGCAAGCAGTGCTACAACAGAAAAAATGACGACCTTACCTAATGCCATTTTTCCAAGTTGGCGCTGTAAGTTATCCCAACGCACACGAAGTTTCTGTTTGAAGTTACGATCAGAAAGACTGGCAAAATTAACCGCTTGTTGCGTAAAACTCAGATCGCTTTTCAGATTACCTTTCGCTTGCTGTGATAAATACTCATCAACAGAAGGAGCTCTATTCGGCTTAAGAGCTACAATCATGAGTATTGCCCCACCCAAAATAATCAACCAATACATGTCTCACTCCTATTGATTGAGTGTCATAGACTCAATCACTTGAGTTAACTTCTGCTCTACACCAAAGAAACGGGCTTTTTCATAAAGCGCAGAACGAGCCATAACACCAGATGTCACATAACTACCTCGAATGCGACCATCAGGGCTGTGAGGTGAAGTTTGGAAAGAGAACAACTCTTCTAACACCACGTTGCTTCCCTCAATACCGACCACTTCAGTGATATTCATGATCTTTCGAGAACCATCATGCAATCGGCTGACCTGAACGACTAAATCGACCGCGCTTACAATTGAGCGGCGGATCGCTTCTAAGGGCAAATTATTGGTCGCCATCATCACCATTGATTCGACACGAGCCAAAGCATCTCGTGGTGTATTGGCGTGCAACGTAGACATTGAACCATCGTGCCCAGTATTCATGGCTTGCAGCATTTCAAATGCTTCACCACCACGGCATTCACCCACAATAATTCGGTCTGGGCGCATTCGCAGTGAATTAATCACTAAATCTCGAGCGGTAATAGCCCCCGTCCCTTCAATGCTCTCATGACGAGTTTCCATTCGAACAACATGTGACTGCTGAAGCCTTAACTCAGCGGTATCTTCAATAGTGACGGTTCGTTCACCCTCTGATATATGCTGTGATAAAGCATTAAGTAACGTTGTTTTTCCCGATCCCGTACCACCAGATACAATAATATTGAGTCGGCAACGTGCAGCTAATTGAAGTAAACCTGCCATCTCGGGAGTAAGAGACCCAAATTCAACTAATTCTTCAAAACCAATACTTTGCTTTTGAAACTTACGAATCGAGATTGACGTCCCTTCCAATGTGATAGGAGGAATGACAATATTCACACGGCTACCATCATCTAACCGGGCATCACAAGTAGGAGAAGACTCATCGACCCTGCGCCCAACACGACTAGCGATGCGCTTAGCAATATCAAGCAACTGCTTCTCATCGATAAATCGAACAGGTGCTTTCTCGACTAAGCCATGACGCTCAATATAAACCTGTTGTGGGCCATTGATCATGATGTCGGTGATCGAGTCATCATCCATCAACACCTGCAAAGGCCCGAGGCCAACTAACTCATGTACCATGCTGGTGACATATTCTGATTTTGCCAGTGATGAAATAGATAACTGATCTCGACTCACTAGCATATCAACTGCGCTAGCTAACTGAGCTTCTAACTCTAGACGCGGTAAGCTTTCAATAACACTGGCATCAAGTGCATCAAATATCTGCTTACGCAGTTGTAAATAAATGCGCTGTGCATGTTCCATATCGTCCCCTTACCGTTTTAACCACTGGAAGAATGAAAATGCTGTTTTTTCCGCAACTTTCTCTCCCATCAATAAGGCAACTAACGTTTGCAGTCCGTATTTCATTTCAGAACGTGATTCACTAAGCAGCTCACCTTGAAGTAGGTATTGATTAGCTTTGAAATCAAACACTAAATTCGCGTCTGCCTCTCGACCAAAATACTTAACTACATCCGCCTCACTAATTGACGCTGCGTTATGTGGTCGAGAGCGGTTCATTACCGTCAGTACGACAAGGTTGGGATAATGCACATCGATTTCAGAACGAATTCGATTCAGCTCTCTTAATGACGATACTGTTGCATCAAATACCAAGACTAAAGCATCTAGTTTCCCCACCGCTTGTCTAAACTCTTCATTGGTTGTCGCAGTGTGAGAATAGTCTTCCACGACAAAAGCATGACTTGAAATCATCTGCTTCTTTAAAGACTGGGTGTATTGGAATAACTCATCACGGCCAAACTCATCTGATTCCACCGCAAGAAGTGACAAATTTTTTTCAATATTTTGTACCAAGCTTGTCGCGATATCATTATCCACTCCTGTAGTAAGGGTGCCTTTTTGAACACTGCGCTTAGTAAACTTCTTAAGCCCTAACATCACGTCAATATTGCTGCCAGTGTAGGTATAGTCGACTAGCAAAGTACTCGCATTTTGATGCTTGGCCAAACGGCGAGATATCTCACACGCGACTAGTGAAGTACCGACCCCACCTTTCACGCCCATGACTGCTATTTGCTTGGCTTTACGATTTGTACTCACGCCTTGTTGTGCTGCGTGGTTACGGGAAACGTTGTGATAAAAATCGATCGTTTCCGCTTCACCCGCTGGCCAAAACAAGTAATAGAAACCCAACTGTCTTAAGGCTCGAATGATGGATATGGTATCTTCACTGCCAATAATGATCACTGACACATGAGGAGGTAAGGTATGAGTCAATAACTGAGCATCAGCGACAATATCTTGGCTTTGATTTAATTCAACAAATACCACTTCAACATCTGGGTATTGCTCTAATCTAGTCACATTTGTGTCTTGGCTGGCGAACGAGCTAGGCTCATTCAACCCTTCAAATCTGAACGATTTTTGGATGAAGTCGCGGCATATCTCGGTTTGGAAAAGCATCGCACAACGATTCTGTTTCTCCGATTTTTTAGGTTCCGCACTGTTTAGTTTATTCACTAAATCAAACATCTGAAATTCTCTAACAGTTAGTAATTAGATTGCTTTGTGCGGGTTGACCATTGACTGCCAACGGCTCGTGTCCACATTGCACCCTAAGCTTCCATTCCCATACTCGCCGACCCGTTCCTGGTGGCAAATTTCTAGTTTGGTCTTATATGTTGTGACTGAAAGACTTAAGTCAAAGCGACTCTCTAGTGGTAACGGATCTGATGCGTTTGAGTTATGCTCATTTGGGCTATAACCTATTTGACTGTATTCAATCTGACTCGACATCACACCAGCTTGGATTAACTGGCTCACAACCTCTTTATAAAGCGCCTGATTCCCGCTCCCTTTGGTGCGTATTTTCCATTGCGCCACCTTTACATTTTTAGGGTAACCCAAGATAAACTCACTCACTTTTCTGGTCACCAACTGGGGTTGGTCAGAGCGAAGTTTAAGCTGATAAGTCACAGGAAAAACTTCAACTTCCGTTCCGCGAGGCTCCGATATACGGTCAACACACCCTGTAATAATGACGGCGGTAAACAAAGTAACCATCATTGATTTCATTGGCTAAACCCTCCAGCAGACAAAACTTCATCAGCCCACTTTTGTTGTGATTGTTCATAGCCACTGCCTAGTCCAAAAAAGCGCTTGAGCGTGCTAGTCTTTTTCATCGTCGGTAATTGGATCTGCTCCGCTTTGACTGGTTGAACTAAATTAACGGTCGCTACAATGACTAACTCAGTTTTACTACGTTCGGTTCCTGTATGGCGAAACAAAGCACCGATAATAGGTATATCACCAATGTAGGGAATTCGAGTCAGTGACTCTTTCTCTTCACTGTTAAGCAACCCACCAAGAACGAAGCTTTGTCCATCCCCCAGTTCCACGGTTGTCTGGGCGCGTCGTGTTCTTAATGCTGGTAAATCAAAGTTGTCACTGCTGTAACTACCATCTAGGGAGCTAACCTCTGGTGTCAGTGCTAGCTTAATTTTGTCATCTCGAAGCACCTTAGCCAGTAATTCCAGTCGCACACCGAATTCCTTATATTCAACGTTGGTTGCACCATCTATAACCGTCACAACGGGCAGTTCTCCACCCACTAAGAAACTCGCTTTCTCACCTGAAATCACCGACAAATTAGGTTCTGCTAGAACTTGACCAACGCTATCGGTACCTAAAGCTGAAATAACAGAGACAATATCGCTAGCACTAAAATGAGTAAGTTGATCCACAAATATGCCGGGCGTACCATTGCTGCCCATCTTGATGCCGAAGTCTTGCATAAAAGAGTGCGATACCTCTGCAATGGTCAACTTAACGTTCACCTGCTTAGTCGCTGATATTTCGATATTATTCACGACGCCTGCGTAATTAAGTTGAGTCATAAAACCCACATCAATGTCGTCACTCTCTTCATCACTCATTTGAAAAGAGGTTGAGTTCGCTGTTTTCCCCAAAAGCTCACCCACCAACTGGTGAATGTTATCCTTTTCCTGTTCATTAGCGACGACACCACTCAGAACAACGTTCTCACCGATGCCTGCTACAAACACTTCCGCATCGGGAAATAACACATCAATTTGTTGCTCTATTTCGCGATAACTTTTATTCACCAACAATAAGCGGTTAAATAATTCACGTCCTTTCGCATCAAATGCGATAAACGAGGCAGATCCTATATTCTTCCCAAACACCACGACCTTATTACTATCAATCACTTGGTAATCTGCAATATTCTTCCCTGAGATAAAAACAGAAGCGATTTCCCCTCGAATCGAAAAGGTTTTAGCTTCTCCCTGAGCTAAATTAGTCGAGCCTTGAGCCAAAACCTCGAATGGAAGCAGAAGAACCAATACTAAAGTCAACATTGTTGTTTTCATGGTTAACGCCCTACTCAAAACGGTATTCACGAATTCCACCAGTGCCGCCACTGCTTGGAATGATGTCTGAAGAATCAGCTTCTAGATCATCAGAAAATTCCTTACCCAATGACTTGTGCACGGCCACTTCTGCAATCCGCTGTGCCACCGTGAGTTGTGCCAGTTGTTGATTCGTCACTTGTAAGATCAATGTCACCTGAGTCTCTTTTTCCAACGTTAACGTGCTCACTGCTTTTTCTGACGTCACCATGTCCAAAACCGGTATTTGGGCCAGTAATGGCACCATAGTGAGATGTTGAATATCTGACACCGTATCCTCACTTGATAAGTTCTGATCCGGCGTTGAAAGAACAGATATATCGACTAAATCTCCGACTGCGATGGTGCCACCTAGTACATCTCTTCCTGGTACCGTAACGTTATAAGGCACAAATCCAGGGCGGATCACCGCCTGTAAGTACTGACTGTCTCCGGGAGATGTCAACATATTCAAGTCCACCAGCTCATATGCGGCAATGTCATGCACTGCGAATTGAGGAGCATTCCAATCTAACTCAATGTTTCTATCGATTCCCAATAGCGCTGCACGAGCTTCAGGCAAGTACTCTATAACGAAGTCGCTACGCTTCAGCTGCTGACCTTTCACTGCCGGGTGAGTTAATTTCCATACCTTAAAAGTCACTTCTATAATGGGTTCTTCAGGCTGAACGGGGAAAGTATCCATCGGTACATTCACCACACCATAGAGGCCTATAGATATAGCGAGAAACGCTAAGCCAAGAATGATTTTGGAGTTCATGATTCACCTATAACGATGCAGCTATACCTAGTAGGCTTCCTAGACAAATAGGTACCCCATAAGGAACGCCTCTATTTATCCACTCAGAATTACCAGTTGTTTTTCCTAATACCCACTGAGTAATCGCTAGGGTTCCACCTGCAAATAAAATCACATTAACCGCCAACAACATCATATTGGGCGATACCATTAAACTGAATACAGCCAATAATTTACTGTCTCCAGCAGCTATAACATTGAAATAAAATAAAACTGCGCCGACGGCTAACACTATGAAAAAATTATAAAACTGCTCAAACTTTTCGGTTTGACAGATATAAAAAACACCCAAGAGAGCAACAGCTACCACCACTCCATTAGGTATTATTCGGTATCGGATATCTTGATAACTGACGATTGCAGCCATGGTGGCTAAGGGAATTAACCACCACAGTTTATGAGGCATTAATTAACCTACACTTGGCGACGAATTAGCGGCTTCAATATTATTAGTGATGGTTGTGATAGCACCTTCTAAAGCTTCACGAAGAGAGTCGTTAAATACAGCCAATACGATTGCTGACATACACACACCTAGGATTGCGTATTCAATCGCTGTAACACCACGTTGATCATTATTAAAAGATTGAATAAATAGCTGAGTTCTAACAAATAAATTAGTTAACATTCGTTTCTCCAAAAGATAGATAGGTTGTTTTTTCTTCGGAGGAAATAATATTCAGTGCGCTATTTTTGAGCAATCCAAGAGTGACGTTCCTCACATTGCTCTGACATTTGCCGTCGTTCTATTCAGTTTGAGTTCAGTTTAAAGTGAAAAAAGTGATTAAACGGGAGCGGTGAGAAGAGAAGTTTTTTTCGTGTGAGGGCAATTCGTGCTTTGCGCCGCAAAAACATTGCGGTATGTTCAAAGATTACCCACTGTAACCCGCCACGCTCGGGTTCATAAGATTGATCATAATCTACGAATAATAATCACAATGAATTAGGTATACGAAGCAATGCAATTCTCAAAGTTTGGTGAAAAGTTTAATCGATACTCTGGAATCACTCGTTTAATGGATGATTTGAATGATGGCCTGCGCACTCCTGGCGCAATCATGCTCGGTGGTGGCAACCCAGCCGCTATCCCAGCCATGCTCGATTACTTTAACCAAGCCAGTGCCGACATGCTCGCCAGTGGAGAACTCATTGCCGCCCTCGCCAACTACGATGGTCCGCAGGGCAAAGACAGCTTCATCAAATCGTTAGCGGCAATGCTGAAAGAGACCTATGGTTGGGACATCAGCGAGAAGAACATCAGCCTGACTAATGGCAGTCAGAGTGGCTTCTTTTACCTATTCAACCTATTAGCGGGTCAACAGCCAGACGGTTCTCACAAGAAAATCTTGTTGCCGATCGCACCGGAATACATCGGCTACGGCGATGCGGGCATTGATGACGATATTTTTATCTCTTACCACCCAGAGATCGAACTGCTTGAAAACAGGCAGTTCAAATACCACGTTGATTTTGAACAGCTAAAGGTTGATGACTCGGTTGCCGCTATCTGTGCTTCTCGCCCAACCAACCCAACCGGTAACGTACTGACCGACGAAGAAGTGCGTAAACTGGATAAACTGGCGCGCGAAAACAACATCCCACTACTGATCGATAATGCTTACGGCCTGCCGTTTCCAAACATCATCTTTGAAGATGTGGAACCGTTCTGGAATGAAAATACGATTCTGTGCATGAGCTTATCTAAGCTTGGTTTACCGGGTGTACGTTGCGGTATCGTGATTGCGAGCGAAGAAGTAACACAAGCTCTGACTAACATGAATGGCATTATCAGCTTAGCGCCGAGCAGTGTTGGGCCGGCAATTGCCAATCATATGATTGAAAAAGGCGATTTATTGCGTTTGAGCAGTGAAGTAATCAAACCTTTCTATAAAGAGAAATCTCTACGTGCGGTTGAGCTTTTACAAGAAGCGATCGATGACCCTCGCTTCCGTATCCACAAGCCTGAAGGCGCTATTTTCTTATGGCTATGGTTTGATGAGCTGCCGATTACCACCATGGAGCTGTACGACCGCCTGAAAGCTCGTGGCGTATTGATTGTTCCGGGTGAATACTTCTTTATCGGCCAAGAAGACGAGTGGGATCATGCTCACCAGTGCTTACGCATGAACTACGTACAAGATGATGAGGCGATGCAAAAAGGTATTGCTATCATTGCTGAAGAAGTGAAAAAAGCTTACTCAGAGCAGTAATCAGAGCTTTTAGCTTACCGTAGACCAAATGCAAAAAAGAGCACCGACCTTCTTCAAGGTACTGGTGCTCTTTCACTTCTACTTCCCGAGATTTATTAGCTTAAATGAGCTAATAACGCTTAACCTTCTAGAAGACTATTACCATTAATAGCAATCTTACGTGGTTGCATCGCTTCTGGGATTTCGCGTTCTAGGTCGATGTGAAGAAGACCATTTTCCATGCTTGCGCCCACCACTTTTACGTAGTCTGCCAGTTGGAATTTACGCTCGAAATCACGCTCTGCGATACCTTGGTATACGAAGGTTTTCTCTGCTTCTGCTTTACGCTCACCTTTAACAATTAGCATGTTCTCTTTCTGAGTAAGATCTAATTGGTCATCAGCAAAACCAGCAACGGCCATAGTAATACGGTAGTTGTTCTCGTCTTTTTGCTCGATGTTGTATGGAGGGTAACCGCCAGAAGAGTTCTTCGATGTGTTCGCTTCCATCATGTTGAATAGACGATCGAAGCCGATTGCGTTGCGGTAAAGTGGAGTGAAATCTACAGTTCTCATAATGCTATCCTTTTAGTAAGCAATAGTCTTAGCCGTGAATTTTACTGAGATCGAACCTGTGAGAGATCCAGTAAACAGCTAAGGGATTCAGTTCGCATTCCACGGGTTTCACCTCGTTTGGCGACAACACTGGGACATGGCAATGAATCAATTTTTAAATTGTGTGCTGCCAAAGTTATCCTCTATTGAGCGATACTCTAGCAACGATTATGAAGGTTCTGTTTCTTCTCTTGTAGAGCAAGACAGTCATCCTCTTCACAACTAGATATGTGGATTGAGCAAATCAGTTTCAAGCGCTTATTTTCAATTATTTTTCCAATCCAATATTTTTCAATCACTTAAAAACAAAAAAGACCGTCATTTCTGACAGTCTTTTCAATAAGATATTGAGTTTTTTGAGACGAAGCTATTTCGTTTTAGTTCAAGGAAGAGGCGCGGAGCATACGAATGTATGTGAGCACCTCTAACACAGAAATTAAGCGAAAGAGCGAAGTATCAAAGATACTAAACGTCTAGGTTAGCTACTTTAAGTGCGTTTTCTTCGATGAAATTACGACGCGGTTCTACTTGGTCGCCCATCAACGTTGTAAACAACAGGTCAGCACCAACAGCATCTTCAATCGTTACTTGCATCATACGACGAGTTTCAGGATCCATTGTCGTTTCCCAAAGTTGATCAGGGTTCATCTCACCTAGACCTTTGTATCGTTGTAGGCTCAGGCCACGACGAGACTCTTTCACTAACCAGTTCAGAGCTTCAACGAAGCTAGAAACTTCTTGAGTACGCTCGCCACGCTTAATGTAAGCACCTTCTTCAATCAGGCCATCAAGTGCTTCAGAAAGATCCGCTAGCTTGCCAAACTCTTTCGAGTTAATCAGATCAATGCTCAGTACGTGTTCATGAGTTACACCATGAGTACGAACCACAATCTTAGGCACGCTTAAACCTAGTTCTTCGTGTTTTTCAACTTCAAGGCTGTATTGGCTTGCACCCGCTTCTTTACCATTTAGCTGCTCTACTAGTTGCTTACCCCAAGCTTCAACCACCGCGTCATCGTGACACTGCTCAGCGGTTAGGCGAGGAACGTAAATCAGTTCGTGAACCAATGCGCGTGGGTAGCGGCGGCTCATACGATCAACCAGCTTGATGCCTGCATTGTATTGCTGAACAAGCTTCTCTAAGCCTTCACCAGCAAACGCAGGTGCTTCAGGATTTACGTGCAGTTCTGCATTGTCTAAAGCCAAAGATACTTGATACTGGTTCATCGCATCTTCATCTTTGATGTACTGTTCTTGCTTACCCTTCTTCACTTTGTAAAGTGGCGGTTGAGCAATGTAGATGTAACCACGTTCAATCAGCTCAGGCATTTGACGGTAGAAGAACGTCAGTAGCAGTGTACGGATGTGAGAACCATCGACATCGGCATCGGTCATGATGATGATGTTGTGGTAACGCAGTTTATCTGGGTTGTATTCATCACGACCAATACCACAACCAAGGGCTGTGATTAGCGTTGCAACTTCTTGAGAAGACAGCATTTTATCGAAACGCGCTTTCTCTACGTTAAGAATTTTACCTTTAAGCGGTAGGATTGCTTGGTTCTTACGGTTACGCCCCTGCTTAGCTGATCCGCCAGCAGAGTCTCCTTCCACAATATATAGTTCAGACTGTGCAGGATCTTTTTCCTGACAGTCAGCTAGTTTACCTGGAAGACCCGCTAAATCTAATGCGCCTTTACGACGAGTCATCTCACGAGCTTTACGCGCTGCATCACGAGCACGTGCTGCATCGATAATTTTAGAACAAACGATTTTCGCTTCACCTGGGTTCTCAATTAGGAACTCAGATAACTTCTCACCCATCGTAGACTCAACGGCAGACTTCACTTCTGAAGAAACCAGCTTGTCTTTCGTTTGGCTTGAGAACTTAGGATCTGGCACTTTCACCGAAACAATCGCAGTCAAACCTTCACGAGCATCATCACCTGATGTTGAAGTCTTCGCTTTCTTCGAGAAGCCTTCTTTATCCATGAAGCTGTTCAAGGTACGCGTTAGTGCAGCACGGAAACCCGCTAAGTGAGCACCACCATCGCGTTGAGGGATGTTGTTGGTGAAACAGTAGATGTTCTCTTGGTAACCATCGTTCCACTGCATTGCAACTTCAACGGTAATGCCGTCATCACGCTCTGAATCAAAGTGGAAAATCTTTTGGATGATTGGTGTTTTGTTGGTATTAAGGTGTTCAACAAACGCTTGGATACCGCCTTCGTATTCGAAGTGATCCATTTTGTCTTCTTCACGCTTATCAATTAGCTTAATTGATACACCTGAGTTCAAGAATGATAGCTCACGTAGACGCTTAGCTAAAATGTCGTAATGGAACTCGATGTTAGTGAAGGTTTCTTCACTCGGCCAGAAACGAATCTCTGTACCTGTTTTATCCGTGTCACCGATAACCGCTAGTGGCGCTTGAGGCTCACCGTGGCTGTAGGTTTGAGTGTGGATTTTGCCACCGCGGTGGATAGTAAGAGTAACTTGCTTAGAAAGTGCGTTAACTACTGAAACACCAACACCGTGCAGACCACCAGATACCTTGTACGAGTTATCATCGAACTTACCACCAGCGTGAAGAACCGTCATGATTACTTCTGCTGCTGATACTTTTTCTTCTGGGTGCAATTCTGTTGGAATACCACGGCCGTCATCGCTTACAGACACTGAGCTATCTTCATGGATAGTTACAATGATGTCATTACAGTGACCAGCTAGCGCTTCATCAATAGAGTTATCTACCACCTCAAAAACCATGTGGTGCAGACCGGTACCATCATCCGTGTCGCCAATGTACATTCCAGGACGCTTACGTACCGCATCCAGACCCTTCAGTACTTTAATACTCGATGAATCGTAATTATCTGACATAGTTACTCTCTGACTAATTATCCTTGCTCTATTTTGCCATGTTCCACATGAAACATCCTGCTATTTTCGTCATGCATATCTGCAATCTGATCAGCGGTAATAGAGCTTACAAAAACTTGAGCCTGGGTCGCCTTTAAACACTCAGCAAGACGTGCTCGGCGTTGGCTATCTAATTCGGAAGCGAAGTCATCTATCAAATAGATGCACTGCTTACCTGTCATTTGAGTGAGGTGTTGCCCTTGTGCTACTCGCAGCGCGCACACCATCAACTTCAATTGACCTCGTGACAAGACATCTTCCACTGGAGTGCCGTTCACTTTTATCTTCAGATCCGCTTTGTTTGGCCCACTAAAGGTGTAACCAAGCTGCTGATCCCTTTCAAAATTCTTTTCTAAAATCTCGGCGTATGGGGTGTCTTTGTCCCAACCACGATAATAGTTAATCTTTATCTCAAACTCAGGAAGGAAGGTCGCACAGATTTCTTCGGCGACTTCTTTAAGCTGTTCAACGTAAGTGGCACGCCACTGGCTGATACTTTCCGCTAAACGGGCCAATTCTTGGTCCCAATAGCTCAGTTCTCGATAGTGTGTTGCCGTTTTCAATAAGGCGTTTCGCTGCTTATTGAGGCGCTTTACCCTGCCCCATGCATCATAAAAGCCGGACTCACTGTGGAAGACTCCCCAATCAATAAATGCGCGGCGATGCTTAGGTCCATCGGTTAGTAAATCAAACCCTTCCGGGTGAATCAACTGCAAAGGTAAAACCTGAGCCAACTGAGCCAATTTTTGCCCAGTTTGACCGCTTATTTTAACCTCTGTTGTGCCATCGCGCTGCTTATTAATGCCAATTGGCAGCTCAAATTGATCCGAGGTCATAAAACGGCCATGTACAAACAGCTCACTGCACTCGTTTTGTATGATACGGCCGGTGAGTGAACTCTTAAATGAGCGACCATGTCCGAGCAGATATACCGCTTCAAGGACACTGGTTTTTCCGCTCCCGTTAGCCCCTATAAGAAAGTTAAAGCCTGATGACGGTTGAATGTCACAGGCTTCTATATTTCTAAACTGCTTAACGATTAAGCGCGATAAAGGCATAACGTCTTCATATTAATCTTCAATCACGACTCGATAGGTAAACGTTGTTGATCAGTAAACATCACAAACAACGCTTATAAGCGAATAGGCATAACAACGTACATCGCGCTGTCGTCTTGTGCGTTCTCGATAAGAGCACTCGCATTGGCGTCTGACATTGAGATGCGAACTTGCTCACAACGTAGTGTGTTCAGAACATCCAACACGTAGCTTACGTTGAAACCAATCTCTAGTGCATCACCATCAAAGGTTACGTCTAGCACTTCTTCCGCTTCTTCTTGCTCTGGGTTGTTCGCGGTAATACGCATCTCGCTATCTACAAGATTAACGCGAACACCACGGAATTTTTCATTCGACAGAATCGCAGCACGAGAAAATGCTGAACGTAATTCATCACAACCAGCTTCAAGTGTCTTGGTAGTATTTTGCGGCATTACGCGGCGATAATCAGGGAAACGACCATCAACCAGCTTAGAAGTGAAGACATAGTTGTTCACTTCAGCACGCACATTAGAGTTACCAATCTGCAGCGTTACCGGTTGCTCTGGTGCATCCAGTAGCTTCACTAACTCTTGCACACCTTTACGAGGAACAATGATCTGCTTCTGAGCAAAATCGGCACCCAATTGTGCTTGAGATACCGCCATACGGTGACCATCAGTTGCGACACTTCGTAGGATTGAACCTTCAATCTCAAACAACATACCGTTGAGGTAATAACGAACATCTTGGTTCGCCATTGAGAATTGGGTTTTCTCGATAAGACCGCGTAGCTCAGCTTGTGTCACTGACACTTCAACTTCACTGCTCCAGTCTTCAATGTTTGGAAAATCTGCCGCAGGTAATGTTGCTAATGAGAAGCGGCTACGACCAGAACGAACCTGAATACGGTCGCCATCCAATACCACGGTGATCACTGAGCTGTCTGGCAAGCCACGACAGATATCTAGGAATTTACGTGAAGGTACAGTAATGCTGCCCGCTTCGAAATCACCTTCAAGCGTTACACGGCTGATCAGTTCAACTTCTAGATCCGTTGCTGTCATCGACAACACGTTATCTTCTACTTTAATCAGTAGATTTCCTAGAATTGGAAGCGTTGGCCTGCCACCGAGTGCGCCAGATACTTGTTGTAATGGCTTAATCAGGTGACTACGTTCAATGGTAAATTTCATATCTTGCTCTTACGGTCTAAATGGCACTGCGTAATAGTACGTGGCCAAGATTCTGCTTATTAAGGTTAAGAATACTGTGTATTAAGAAGAAAGGGTACGAATCAAGTTCGAATAATCTTCTTTAATGTCGTGGCTCTCTTCACGCAACTGAGCAATCTTACGACAAGCATGCAGTACGGTCGTGTGGTCACGGCCACCGAATGCATCGCCAATCTCAGGCAAGCTGTGGTTAGTTAACTCTTTAGCCAGTGCCATCGCCAGTTGGCGTGGACGAGCAACAGAACGAGAACGGCGTTTAGATAATAGATCAGCAACTTTGATTTTGTAGTATTCAGCGACTGTCTTTTGAATGTTATCAATGGTGACGAGTTTTTCTTGCAGAGCAAGTAAGTCACGCAGTGCTTCACGCACGAAATCGATCGTGATCGGACGGCCAGTGAAGTTTGCATTCGCAATAACACGGTTCAATGCGCCTTCTAGCTCACGAACGTTAGAGCGTAAACGCTTAGCAATAAAGAATGCCACTTCATCCGCAAGGTGAATTTGGTGGTCTTCGGCTTTCTTCATTAAGATCGCAACACGAGTCTCAAGCTCTGGTGGCTCAATCGCTACCGTCAAACCCCAGCCGAAGCGAGATTTAAGACGATCCTCTACCCCGTTGATCTCTTTTGGATAACGGTCAGAGGTTAGGATGATCTGTTGGTTGCCTTCAAGCAGCGCATTAAAGGTATGGAAGAACTCTTCTTGAGAGCGCTCTTTATTCGCGAAAAATTGGATATCATCGATAAGCAAAGCATCAACACTACGGTAGTAGCGCTTAAATTCTTCAATCGCGTTATTTTGTAGCGCCTTCACCATATCCTGAACAAAGCGCTCAGAATGCATGTAAACCACTTTCGCATTCGGTTTGTTGTCAACAATGGCATTACCCACCGCATGCAACAAGTGCGTCTTACCTAAACCAGTGCCACCGTATAAAAACAACGGGTTATAAGCTGTTCCTGGATTATCAGAAACCTGACGTGCCGCCGCCAAACCCAATTGGTTTGATTTACCCTCAACAAAGTTATTGAACTTATGTTTTGGGTTTACGTTTGAACGGTGGTTAAGATCAACCGCTACAGGCTCTTCATCACGCCAGATATTGTGAACAGGCTTACGAGCTTGTAACTGCGCAGGTGCTGACGATTCAGCAGCCACATCAGCGGCTGTACGGGTACGAGCTGGGGCGATAGTCTCAGATTTTGGAGCAGTAACTCGTTTGTTCCCAATTTCAAAATGAAGATGCGGGATATCATTACCACAATATTCTTGTAGCAAACGGTTAATGCTATTTAGGTACTTATCGCGCACCCAATCGAGTACAAATCGGTTTGGTGCAAATAGAGTTAGAGTATTACCATTGAGCTCCGCTTGTAACGGACGTACCCACATACTGAATTCTGTAGCTGGTAACTCTTCTTGAAGCTGTTGCAAGCATTGCAACCAAAGCGAAGATGACACGGTGCCCCACTCTATTTAAGTTATATGAAATGACCGCTAATTTTACCTGTTGATAAGTCAGATCACCAGCAATTGATCACAGATCCAGTGAATAAGATCCAAGTTATTCACAATAAATAGTGCAAAACTGGATGGATCCACACATCTTGCCCCTACTTTACTCACACAACGATCCACTTATGCCCGGATCCTTACTAGTTATCCCCAAATCGAGAATACGATCTGGTTATGGTTAATAACATCTGGTTATTTATTCTATTGAGCATTTTCCCAGTAACATCCAACCCTATAAATATAAGGAGTTACCAAATGAATAACTGGATTAAGGCTGCAATTGCGGCTATCGCACTCTCTGCTGCTACTGTTCAAGCCGCGACTGAAGTTAAAGTCGGCATGTCTGGTCGCTACTTCCCATTTACGTTCGTTAAACAAGACCAACTACAAGGTTTTGAAGTGGATTTATGGGATGAGATCGGTAAACGTAACGATTACAAGGTTGAATACGTAACGGCAAACTTCTCTGGTCTGTTTGGTCTTCTTGAAACGGGTCGAATCGATACCATTTCAAACCAAATTACAATAACGGATGCACGCAAAGCGAAATACCTATTCGCAGACCCTTACGTAGTAGACGGCGCACAAATTACCGTTCGTAAAGGTAATGACAGCATTAAAGGTATCGAAGACCTAGATGGTAAGACGGTTGCGGTAAACCTCGGCTCAAACTTTGAGCAACTGCTGCGCAGCTACGACAAAGATGGCAAAATCAATGTCAAAACCTACGATACCGGTATTGAGCATGATGTCGCTCTTGGTCGTGCCGACGCATTCGTAATGGATCGCCTATCAGCACTAGAGCTTATCAAGAAGACGGGTCTACCATTACAGCTAGCAGGACAACCATTCGAGACAATCGAAAATGCTTGGCCTTTCGTTAACAACGACAACGGTCAAAAACTGCAAGCAGAAGTCAACGAAGCATTAGCAGCAATGCGCGCAGATGGTACGCTAGAAAGTATCTCTCAGAAATGGTTTGGTGCGGACATTACTCAGAAGTAACGACTCACTTTCCCATTTGAGGCCCACTGCTTTACACAGCGGTGGGCTTTTTGCTTTTGTGCACTGATTAAAAAGCCTGATATAACAGTATTTCCAAACAATACTTCCAATAAAAATATGAGATAGATTATGGGATTTGACTTTAATTACATGCTAGGTCTGTTGCCAATACTGCTGAAGTATTTAGGCACCACTATGGAGATGGCAATCTGGGGCTTATTTTTCGCCCTAATTCTATCTTTGATACTGGCGAATATTCGTGTATTCAAAATCCCAGTACTCGACCAGCTTAGCCAGCTGTATATTAGCTTCTTCCGAGGCACGCCACTGCTGGTGCAACTGTTCCTTCTATACTATGGCCTACCACAAGTGTTTCCGTGGATGGTTGGACTTGATGCGTTTGGCGCCGCGGTTATCGGCTTAACCTTACACTTTGCTGCTTACATGGCTGAAAGTATTCGTGCCGCTATTATCGGTATCGATCGTAGTCAAATGGAAGCAAGCCTGTCAGTCGGTATGACAACCAGCCAAGCCATGCGTCGAGTGATCTTGCCGCAAGCGACACGTGTAGCACTGCCTTCTTTGATGAACTATTTCATCGACATGATTAAGTCGACTTCACTTGCATTCACCCTAGGTGTAGCCGAAATCATGGCTAAAGCTCAGATGGAAGCTTCTTCAAGTTTCCGCTTCTTCGAAGCTTTTTTAGCAGTCGCGCTGATTTACTGGGGCGTGGTGGTTATCCTCACTCGTATTCAAATTTGGGCCGAAGTGAAACTGAATAAGGCGTATGTACGATGATCAAATTACAAAATATCCACAAGCAGTTTGGTGACACCGAAGTATTGAAAGGGATCGACCTCGAAATCAAGCAAGGTGAGATAATTGTCATCATAGGTTCAAGTGGTACGGGTAAGTCTACCCTGCTGCGTTGTGTGAATTTTCTAGAGCAAGCCGATCAAGGTACGATTTCGATTGATGATATCAAGGTTGATACTCAGAAACACACTAAAGCAGAGGTGCTTGCACTGCGCCGTAAGACCGGTTTTGTGTTCCAAAACTATGCACTGTTCGCTCACCAAACGGCAAGGCAGAATATTGCGGAAGGTTTGATTACCGTTCGTGGTTGGAAAAAGCAGCAAGCTCATGAAAAAGCACAACAAATACTCGATGATATTGGCCTAGGAGAGAAAACAGATAGCTATCCAGCAGCGCTCTCTGGTGGCCAGCAGCAACGTGTTGGTATTGGCCGTGCGATGGCTCTACAACCAGAGCTTTTATTGTTTGATGAGCCTACTTCAGCGCTCGATCCTGAGTGGGTTGGCGAAGTGCTTAACTTAATGAAAAAACTGGCAAATCAGCATCAAACCATGCTGGTGGTTACCCATGAAATGCAGTTCGCTAGAGAGGTCGCAGACCGAGTGATCTTCATGGCTGATGGTCACATTGTCGAACAGGGATCTCCACAGGATATTTTTGGTAATCCACAGGATCCTAAATTAAAGAAATTCTTAAATAAGGTCGGGATCGAATAAGGATCCTTGTGATTTTAGTTATTCTACGTATAATCCCCCGACCGGAATTTTAGTTAACCCAATCATTGACACTTTTTGTGACAGTGATTACAATTCCGCCTCTTTGTTGAGAGGCGTCGGTTTTCCTTTCTTATATAAAGAAGAGAAAAAATGCCCACGCCGGGTTTAACAAAAACCTAAAACTACTGATCAGTAAGGTAATTACAATGAAACGCACTTTTCAACCTACAGTTCTAAAGCGTAAGCGTACTCACGGTTTCCGTGCTCGCATGGCTACTAAGAACGGTCGCGCAACAATCAATGCACGTCGTGCAAAAGGCCGTAAGCGTCTTTCTAAGTAATCTTTGATTATTTTGAATAAGCTAGCCTTCGGTCGGGAGTTACGCTTGTTAACTCCCGAACATTATCAGAATGTCTTCAAGCAAGCTCATCGAGCAGGCTCCCCTCATTTCACCATCATTGCCCGAAATAACTCTCTTTCAAATCCTCGCCTTGGATTAGCTGTTCCGAAAAAGCAGATTAAAACCGCCGTGGGTCGTAACCGATTCAAGCGTCTTACTCGTGAAAGCTTTCGTAACACTCAACACAAACTTCCTAACAAAGATTTTGTTGTAATCGCTAAGAAGAGCGCGCAAGATTTAAGCAATGAAGAAATGTTCAAGCTACTCGACAAATTATGGCTTCGCCTGTCTCGCCCTTCGCGTGGATAGCGCTAATACCCATCTATTTTTATAGATGGTTTATTAGTCCACTCATCGGCCCACGCTGCCGATTTACTCCAACCTGCTCTTTATATGCGATAGAAGCGTTGAAAGCTCACGGTTTTGTAAAAGGGTGTTGGTTATCAGGCAAACGTCTATTAAAATGCCATCCTTTGAACGAAGGGGGCTTTGACCCCGTTCCACCAGTCCAAAAACAAGACAGAGATAAATAACGATGGATTCTCAACGTAATATCCTGTTAATCGCATTGGCTTTGGTTTCTTTCCTACTGTTCCAACAATGGAACGTAGCTCAGAACCCAGCTCCACAAGCGATTGAGCAGGCACAATCTGGCAGCACCCTACCAGCGCCATCTTATGCAGATGACTTAGACCCAGCTCCGGGCCAACAAGTCGCTTCTGCAAAAACTATCACAGTAACAACTGATGTACTGACTCTGTCAATTGATACGGTTGGTGGTGATGTCGTTCAAGCAAACCTAAATGATTACTCTGCTGAGTTTGATTCTGAAGATACATTTGTTCTTCTTAAGAACGAACCTGGTCACCAATTTATCGCACAAAGCGGTCTAGTTGGCCCTCAAGGTATCGATTTAAGCAGCACTAACCGCCCTAGCTACACAGTTTCAGCAGACAGCTTCACGCTTGCTGATGGTCAGGATGAACTACGCATCCCGATGACTTACCAAGCGAACGGCCTTGATTACACGAAAACATTCGTCCTTAAGCGTGGCAGCTACGCAATGGATGTTGAATACGATGTAGTCAACAACTCTGGTACTAACGCGACATTCGGCATGTACGCTCACCTACGTCAAAACGTTATGGATGACGGCGGTAGCTTAACAATGCCAACTTACCGTGGTGGTGCTTACTCTACGGAAGATACGCGTTACAAAAAATACAGCTTCGACGACATGCAAGATCGCAACCTGTCTCTTAACCTAGCCAATGGTCAAGGTTGGGCAGCGATGATTCAGCACTACTTTGCAAGTGCTTGGATCCCACGCGACGAAGCAGGCAGCAACCTTTACACTCGTGTCATTGGTAACCTTGGCGACATTGGTGTTCGCATGCCGAACAAGACCATCGCTACTGGCGACGAAGCAAGCTTCAAAGCAACGCTTTGGGTTGGTCCTAAACTTCAAGACCAAATGGCTGCTGTAGCACCAAACCTAGACCTAGTAGTTGACTACGGTTGGTTATGGTTCATTGCTAAACCACTTCATACTCTGCTTTCGTTCATTCAAGGCATCGTTGTGAACTGGGGTCTGGCAATCATCTGTCTAACGTTTATCGTTCGTGGTGCTATGTACCCACTAACGAAAGCTCAGTACACGTCTATGGCGAAAATGCGTATGCTTCAGCCTAAGCTGACTGCAATGCGTGAGCGTATTGGCGACGACCGTCAACGCATGAGCCAAGAAATGATGGAGCTGTACAAGAAAGAGAAAGTAAACCCACTTGGTGGCTGTTTACCTATCATCTTGCAAATGCCTATCTTCATTTCGCTATACTGGGCACTAATGGAGTCTGTTGAACTGCGTCACTCACCGTTCTTCGGTTGGATTACTGACCTTTCAGCACAAGACCCATACTACATCTTGCCACTTCTGATGGGTGCTTCAATGTTCCTAATCCAGAAGATGAGCCCGACAACTGTAACGGATCCAATGCAGCAGAAGATCATGACCTTTATGCCGGTTATGTTTACATTCTTCTTCCTGTTCTTCCCTTCAGGTCTGGTTCTTTACTGGCTAGTATCGAACATCGTAACTCTGATTCAGCAAACGCTTATCTACCGCGCGCTGGAAAAGAAAGGCTTACATTCTAAGTAAGTTCGATAATAGAAAGAGATAAAGAAAGGCGACCAAAAGGTCGCCTTTTTGTTTTTAGCTGATTACAATTCAGCTAATTGATTAATCGTGAACGCCCCTTTTTGGCTCTCACATGCTAGCAGGCACAACTATGACTACAGATACGATTGTTGCTCAAGCGACCGCGCCCGGCCGTGGTGGCGTCGGTATTATCCGCGTTTCCGGCCCATTGGCGACTCAGGTTGCCCTAGAAGTAACAGGAAAAACACTTAAGCCTCGCTACGCTGAGTACCTGCCGTTTAAATCTCACGATGGCATCGAACTCGACCAAGGTATCGCGCTTTTCTTCCCTAACCCACATTCGTTTACTGGCGAAGACGTGTTAGAGCTGCAAGGCCACGGCGGTCCGGTGGTGATGGATATGCTAATCAAACGAATCCTCGCGATCTCAGGCGTGCGTGCTGCGCGTCCAGGTGAGTTTTCAGAGCGTGCCTTCTTAAACGACAAGATGGATTTAACTCAAGCCGAAGCGATTGCTGACCTGATTGACGCAAGCTCAGAAGAAGCGGCGAAATCTGCACTACAATCCCTGCAAGGTGAATTCTCAAAGCGTATTAATACACTGGTAGATTCCCTGATTTACCTAAGAATCTACGTTGAAGCGGCTATCGACTTCCCTGAAGAAGAAATTGATTTCCTTGCTGACGGTAAAGTAAGTGCTGACTTACAGGCTATCATCGACAATCTCGAAGCTGTGCGCCAAGAAGCCAATCAAGGTGCCATCATGCGTGAAGGTATGAAAGTCGTGATTGCAGGTCGCCCAAATGCGGGTAAATCGAGCCTATTAAATGCATTGTCAGGCAAAGAATCTGCCATTGTGACTGATATTGCCGGCACTACGCGTGATGTACTGCGTGAACATATCCATATTGATGGCATGCCACTGCATATTATTGATACCGCAGGCCTACGTGAGGCCTCTGATGAAGTAGAAAAGATAGGTATTGAACGTGCTTGGGAAGAAATAGCTCAGGCAGACCGAGTTTTATTTATGGTTGATGGCACAACAACAGACGCAACCGACCCGAAAGATATCTGGCCAGATTTCGTTGATCGTCTACCAGACAACATCGGAATGACGGTAATTCGTAATAAAGCGGATCAAACCAGTGAAGAGTTAGGCATTTGTCATGTTAACGATCCAACCCTGATTCGCTTATCAGCCAAAACAGGCCAAGGTGTCGACGCTCTGCGTAGTCATCTAAAGGATTGTATGGGCTTTGCTGGTGGTCATGAAGGTGGCTTTATGGCACGTCGTCGTCACTTAGATGCCCTAGAACGAGCATCAGAACACCTAGATATCGGCCAACAGCAGCTTGAAGGCTACATGGCGGGTGAGATTTTAGCGGAAGAGCTTCGAATTACTCAGCAGCACCTCAATGAGATCACGGGTGAGTTCAGTTCAGACGATCTTTTAGGTCGCATCTTCTCTTCATTCTGTATTGGTAAATAACCTTAAAAGGCCAGCTCATACTGGCCTTCTTCTTTAGTAAGGACAGCTTAATGATCCACATTATTACAGGTAGCACCTTAGGTGGTGCAGAGTACGTTGGCGATCACCTTAATGATCTTCTTGAAGAGCAAGGTCATGAAATAACCCTTCATAATCAGCCTGAATACGATGATATCCCCCAACAAGGCTTTTGGTTGTTGGTCACTTCAACTCATGGTGCCGGTGAATTTCCAGATAATATTAAGCCGTTTATCGACGCATTGACCCAGCAATCTCCAGATTTAAGCCAGGTTCGCTTTGCTGTAGTGGCGCTTGGAGATTCGAGCTACGATACCTTCTGTTTGGCAGGTAAATCAGTCCACAGCCAACTAAAAGAGCTCGGTGCTCAAGCGATTTCTGGCTGTTTTACCATCGATGTTCTTGAAACACCGGTCCCAGAAGATGCTGCAGAGGAATGGTTTAACGATCATAGTGACCAGTTTTAACACCCCAATCTTCTAAAAAGCGGCTTATGCCGTTTTTTTTGTCTCTGAAAATCGTGATTGTGAATAACTTTTTTGAAAATAAATCGAAATACATGTCCTTTTTTTCAATTTTCTCTGTGGATAAGATCATACATATACGGTGATCAACCTATAGTTATCCAAATAACAACTTTCTAGGTAATTCCCCCTTGTGCATAAGTAGCCATTTTGATCCCAGCTAATCCTCATTATGATCAAAGTTAGATCACACCCTTTGATCCAAAAAAGATCCATGATCTTGTTGATCATTTTCTACTTATCCACAGATACCCTCGATCCTAATAATAGATCTAATAAAAGATCTCTCTAAAGATCTTATCTATATTAATTAAAAACAGCTTTTTCGAAAAATTCCAAAAACGTTTTCTCAAGCTATGAAAACAGGTAGAATATCGCTCCTTTTTATCAATCTAGAAACGTTTGAGTACCTGAGGTCGGTTCATGCTTTATCACGAAAAATTTGACGTCATCGTTGTTGGTGGTGGCCATGCAGGAACGGAAGCCGCACTCGCATCTGCACGTACTGGTCAAAGTACGTTATTACTAACTCATAATATCGATACGTTGGGACAGATGTCTTGTAACCCAGCCATTGGCGGGATCGGTAAGGGCCACTTGGTAAAAGAGGTCGATGCTATGGGTGGATTAATGGCGCAAGCTATTGATCATGCAGGTATTCAGTTCAGAACATTAAACGCATCAAAAGGCCCTGCGGTACGTGCAACTCGTGCACAAGCTGACCGCGCACTTTACAAAGCCTTTGTCCGTAATGTTCTTGAAAACACACCAAACCTAACTCTGTTCCAACAGTCGGTTGATGACTTGATCGTTGAACAAGATCAAGTGGTGGGTGTGGTTACGCAAATGGGCCTCAAATTCCGCGCTAATGCTGTGGTCTTAACGGTAGGCACATTCCTAGGCGGTAAGATTCATATTGGTATGGAAAGTTCATCGGGTGGACGTGCGGGTGATCCACCATCGATCGCGCTCGCTGACCGTCTTCGTGATCTTCCATTTCGTGTTGATCGCCTGAAAACGGGTACACCTCCTCGCATCGATGCACGCAGCGTTGATTTTTCTGAGCTTGAGGTTCAGCACGGCGATAATCCGACTCCGGTTTTCTCATTCATGGGTAACCGAGCTCAGCAGCCGCGTCAGATTCCATGTTACATCACGCACACTAACGAAAATACGCATGACGTTATTTGTGCCAACCTCGATCGCAGCCCGATGTACGCTGGTGTGATTGAAGGTATTGGCCCTCGTTACTGTCCGTCGATTGAAGACAAAGTGATGCGCTTTGCTGATAAAAACAGTCACCAAATTTTCATTGAGCCTGAAGGCCTAACGACGCACGAGTTATACCCGAATGGTATTTCAACCAGTTTGCCGTTTGATGTTCAGGTAAAAATCGTTCACTCAATGAAAGGTTTTGAGAACGCACACATCGTTCGTCCTGGCTACGCGATTGAGTACGATTTCTTTGACCCTCGCGATCTTAAACTGACTTACGAGACCAAGTTTATTAAGGGGTTGTTCTTTGCGGGGCAAATCAATGGCACCACTGGCTACGAAGAAGCTGCAGCACAAGGCTTAATGGCCGGTTTGAATGCGAGTTTGTTTACGCAAGGCAAAGAGGGCTGGAGCCCACGCCGTGATCAAGCTTACATGGGTGTACTTATCGATGACTTGTCGACAATGGGTACCAAAGAACCGTACCGCATGTTTACATCTCGCGCGGAATACCGCTTGTTGCTTCGTGAAGACAACGCTGATATCCGTTTGACTGAAAAGTCACGTGAACTTGGCTTGGTCGACGATGCTCGTTGGACGCGATTCAACGAGAAGATGGAAAACATGGAGAAAGAGCGTCAACGTCTTAAAGAAACATGGATTAATCCAAAATCTGAAGATATTGATCAATTGAACCAGATCCTGAAAACACCAATGTCTCGTGAAGCGAGTGGTGAAGATCTTCTTCGTCGTCCTGAAATGACTTATTCACAGCTAACGTCGTTGGATCGTTTTGGTCCTGCACTGGAAGATCAACAAGCCTCAGAGCAAGTTGAGATCCAAGTGAAGTACGATGGCTATATCCAACGTCAACAAGATGAAATTGAAAAATCACTGCGTCATGAAAACACCAAACTGCCGGCTGACATCGATTACAGTAAGGTAAAAGGGCTTTCTAACGAAGTGGTTCTAAAACTAACTACCGCTAAACCAGACTCAATTGGTATTGCATCGCGAATCTCAGGTATCACACCTGCTGCAATTTCAATTCTGTTGGTTTACTTGAAAAAACACGGCCTGTTGAAAAAAGGTGAGGAAGCATAATGAGCGCATTACGCGAAAAACTGGATCACCTGATTGGCCAGACTGAACTTGAAGTATCTGAAAAGCAACGCAGCCAATTGGTTGGCTACGTTGAGTTACTAAACAAGTGGAACAAAGCATACAATCTGACGTCAGTTCGTGATCCGCAAGAAATGATGGTGAAACATATCTTGGATAGCATCATTGTTAGCACTCACTTACAAGGCAAGCGCTTTATTGACGTTGGCACAGGCCCTGGCCTTCCTGGGATTCCGCTCTCAATCATGAATCCTGACTGCGAGTTTTACTTGCTAGACAGCTTGGGTAAGCGTATTCGTTTTATCAAGCAAGTGATTCATGAGCTGGGTATCGACAACGTGGTGCCGATTCAAAGTCGCGTTGAAGAATTTCAACCAGAAGAAAAGTTTGATGCCGTGCTCAGTCGCGCATTTGCATCAATGACAGACATGGTAGAGTGGTGTCATCATTTACCTAAAGAGCAATCCGGTGTATTTTTGGCTCTTAAGGGACAACATCCTAGAGACGAAATCGACCTGTTACCTGAATGGTGTTCAGTGACAGACATTAAAGCTTTGCAAGTGCCAGAGCTTGATGGAGAGCGTCATCTAGTTACTTTATCGCGTCAGGGATAATCAGCGAGGCCATAGTGGGTAAAATCGTAGCAATTGCCAACCAGAAGGGTGGCGTAGGAAAAACAACAACTTGCATTAACTTAGCAGCATCAATGGCGGCAACAAAGCGCAAGATATTGGTTGTTGACCTCGATCCTCAAGGTAATGCCACGATGGCGAGCGGTGTTGACAAGTATCAGGTTGAAGCAACTGCTTACGATTTGCTAGTTGAAGACACCCCATTTGATGAGGTAGTTTGCCGAAGTACATCTGGCAATTATGACCTTATCGCCGCAAATGGTGATGTTACAGCGGCAGAAATCAAATTGATGGAAGTGTTTGCTCGTGAAGTTCGCCTAAAGAACGCGTTGGCATCCATTCGTAATAACTATGATTTCATCTTTATCGATTGCCCACCGTCATTAAATCTTCTTACAATTAATGCGATGGCTGCAGCCGATTCCGTATTGGTTCCTATGCAATGTGAATACTTTGCTCTGGAAGGTTTGACTGCGTTGATGGATACCATTAGCAAGCTCGCTGCGGTGGTCAATGAGAATCTGAAGATTGAAGGTCTTCTGCGTACTATGTACGACCCTCGTAACCGCTTATCGAACGAAGTATCTGATCAACTCAAAAAGCACTTCGGTAGCAAAGTCTATCGAACTGTGATCCCTAGAAATGTGCGTCTGGCAGAAGCGCCGAGTCATGGCAAGCCAGCAATGTACTACGACAAATATTCTGCAGGAGCTAAGGCATATCTTGCTCTTGCTGGCGAAATGTTACGTCGTGAAGAAGTCCCAGTATAGGTCCAACCAAAGGAATTCGCTCAATGTCTAAGCGTGGTTTAGGAAAGGGGCTAGATGCATTGCTTGCAACTAGCTCATTAGCTCGTGAAAAGCAGCAAGTTGCTTCTTATAGTCAGGCGTTGTCGGCTGATGGTGAGCTTATCGAATTGGCTGTTGGTTGCTTAACGCCAGGTGTATATCAACCGCGTAAGGATATTGCGCCGGAAGCGCTAGAAGAGCTGGCAGCATCAATCCAATCTCAAGGTATTATTCAGCCAATCGTTGTACGCCCTTTGGCACACGACCAGTTTGAGATTATTGCTGGCGAACGTCGTTGGAGAGCTGCTCGTCAAGCTGGCCTTAGGCAAGTGCCATGTCTAATTAAGAGAGTCGAAGACAAGGCCGCGATTGCGATGGCATTGATCGAGAACATTCAGCGTGAAGACTTGAATGCTATCGAAGAAGCACAAGCGTTAGAGCGCTTGCAGAACGAATTTGAGCTGACACATCAACAAGTTGCTGAAGTGATCGGTAAATCGAGAGCAACGGTTAGTAACTTATTACGTCTAAATCAGCTCGAAAATGAAGTAAAAGGTTTAGTTTCCAACAAACACCTGGAAATGGGGCATGCTAGAGCATTGCTTGCGCTCGAAGGCGATACCCAGGTTGAGGCAGCAAACACTGCAGCAACCAAAAAAATGACCGTGCGTCAAACTGAGCAGCTTGTTAAAAAGTGCTTAAAGCCAGACGTTGAATCAGAATCGAAGCAAGAAGACACTGAAGCTATCGAACTTTCACGAAGACTCACGGAAAAATTGCAAGCAAACGTTTCAGTTACTCGTTCTGTTAGTGGGAAGTCAAAAGTGACAATTACTCTTGATGAGCCTCACAAATTAGATCAACTTATTGCTAAATTAGAGTACTAAGTGAGATAATTGATTTAGGTCAATTATGTAATGAACAAGTGATTTCGTACAAAAGTTGTCGGTTTGTATACAAAAATGTAAATGATTGCTGCATTCTTATTGCAATCAATTTGGCTGAACGTATAATTTTCGCCAATTTATCAGCACGCTTTTAAGCGAGTATCAAAGTAGGCTTAAAAGAGGAACGAATACATGGTAGCGGCGTTAGCAAGACCAGGACGAGTGCTTGCAAAGCAAATGTTATTGATCGAGCTTAGCGCGGTTATATTAGTGGCGATAGGGTTAGGTTTAGCTGTTAATCCTGATTGGGGTTTTGCTGCATTAATCGGTGGCGGTATTTTTGTCATCGCGAATGTAGTTTTTTGTGTGTGTGCTTTTCTATTTTGTGGAGCTCGCGCAACTAAGTTAGTTGCGGCGTCGTTCTATGCAGGTGAAGCGCTCAAAATCTTAATCACAGTTCTACTATTCTCTATCGTCTACATGTATATGCAGGTGGAATTAATTCCCCTCAAACTGACCTATTTACTGGTTCTAGGTATTAATATCTTTGCGCCAGTGCTTTTCATTAACAATAAAAAATAGGATGAGTTATGGCTGCGCCAACAGCATCCGGATACATTGAACACCATTTACAAAACCTTTCTTTAGCTAAGTTTGGTCTTGTAGAGGAGACAAGTTTCTGGAACGTACATATAGACAGTCTGTTTTTTTCGGTGTTGACAGGGATGTTATTCCTTTGGGTTTTTCGCTCAGTCGCTAAGAAAGCAACAGTAGGTGTACCTGGTAAGCTTCAGTGTTTTGTTGAAATGGTAGTGGAATTCGTTGGTGACAACGTTAAAGAAACTTTCCATGGCCGCAACCCTCTGATTGCCCCACTAGCACTGACTATATTCTGCTGGATTATCATTATGAACTTGATGGACTTAGTGCCTATCGATTTCTTACCATATCCTGCAGAGCATTGGCTAGGTATCCCTTACTTGAAAGTGGTTCCTACAGCTGATGTTAATATAACAATGGCAATGGCTTTAGGTGTTTTTGCTCTGATGATCTACTACAGCATCAAAGTGAAAGGTCTAGGCGGATTTGCTAAAGAATTGGCACTGCATCCATTTAATCACCCAATCATGATTCCATTTAACTTGGTACTTGAGGTAATTTCGTTATTAGCGAAGCCACTATCTCTAGGTATGCGTTTATTTGGTAATATGTTTGCGGGTGAGGTGGTGTTTATTCTTATCGCGGCAATGCTACCGTGGTACTTACAATGGGTAGGTGCACTACCTTGGGCTATCTTCCATATCTTGGTTATTTTGATTCAAGCGTTTGTTTTCATGATGTTGACAATCGTTTACTTATCAATGGCTCATGAAGATAGTGATCACTAAAAAATTTTTAAGCTTTATTCTAACTATTAATGTTAATCGGAGAACGTAAATGGAAACTGTACTAAGTTTTTCAGCAATCGCTGTTGCTATCATTGTTGGTCTTTGTGCCGTAGGTACTGCAATTGGTTTTGCTATTCTTGGTGGTAAATTCCTAGAAGGCGCTGCGCGTCAACCTGAAATGGCTCCAATGCTACAAGTTAAGATGTTCATCATCGCTGGTCTATTGGATGCTGTTCCAATGATCGGTATCGTAATCGCACTACTATTCACGTTTGCTAACCCATTTGTTGGTCAACTAGCAGGCTAATTAACTTCTAAATAGTTAATTAAATTTTTGTAGTTGATTCTTAACGAGGGGTAGCTGTTGTGAATATGAACGCAACTCTGCTAGGTCAAGCAATTGCTTTTTCACTGTTTGTTTGGTTCTGCATGAAATATGTATGGCCACCAATCATGCAAGCAATTGAAGAACGTCAGAAAAAAATTGCTGACGGTCTGGTAGCCGCTGAACGCGCTGCTAAAGACTTGAACCTGGCACAAGCCAACGCTTCTGAGCAAATGAAAGAAGCAAAGCGCACTGCAACTGAGGTTATTGATCAGGCAAACAAACGTAAAGCTCAAATTATTGATGAAGCACGCGAAGAGGCTCAGGCAGAACGCCAGAAGATCTTAGCGCAAGCTGAAGCAGAAATTGAAGCAGAGCGTACACGTGCCCGTGATGACCTGCGCAAACAAGTCGCAACTCTGGCTATAGCTGGTGCTGAGAAAATCCTTGAACGTACAATCGATAAAGATGTACACGATGATCTTCTTAACAACATTACTGCAAAACTTTAAAGCAAGGGGCTGTATATGTCTGATTTGACTACAATCGCACGCCCCTATGCTAAAGCAGCGTTTGACTTTGCGGTAGATAAAGGTGAGCTAGACCAATGGGGTCAAATGCTTACTTTTGCTGCCGAAGTGGCACAAAATGATGATGTTCACAATTTATTAAGCGGTTCTATGACTGCTGAAAAATTAGCTGAAGTATTCATTGTAATTTGTGGCGAACAATTTGATGAATTCGGTCAGAACTTAATTAAAGTGATGGCAGAGAATGGCCGCTTAATGGCTTTTCCTGATGTTTGTAAAGAGTTCTTTATACTCAAAAAAGAGTATGAGAAAGAGATCGACGTTGAAGTAACTTCAGCGGTAGAACTTTCTGAAGAGCAACGTGCAGAGATTAGCAGCAAATTGGAACAGCGCTTAGCGCGCAAAGTTCAGCTGAATTGCAGTATAGATGAGACTCTACTTAGTGGAGTTATTATTCGAGCCGGAGACCTAGTCATCGATAACTCAGCGCGCAGTCGTTTAGACCGCCTGAGCGATGCATTGCAGTCTTAATGGGGATTGGAGCATGCAACTTAATTCCACTGAAATTAGCGATCTAATTAAACAACGTATTGAATCTTTCGACGTTGTTAGTGAAGCTCGCAATGAAGGTACTATCGTTTCTGTAAGCGATGGCATCCTTAGCATCCACGGCCTAGCGGACGTGATGCAAGGTGAAATGATCGAACTACCGGGTGGCCGTTACGCGCTAGCACTAAACTTGAACCGTGATTCGGTTGGTGCTGTTGTAATGGGCCCGTATGCTGACCTACAGGAAGGCATGAAAGTTACAGGTACTGGTCGTATTCTAGAAGTACCAGTAGGTCCTGAAATGCTTGGTCGTGTTGTAAACACACTAGGTGAGCCAATTGATGGTAAAGGTCCAATCGAAGCTAAATTGACTTCGCCTGTAGAAATTATCGCACCAGGTGTAATCGACCGTAAATCGGTAGATCAACCTGTTCAAACTGGTTACAAGTCTGTTGACTCAATGATCCCTATCGGTCGTGGTCAACGTGAACTAGTAATCGGTGACCGTCAGACTGGTAAAACAGCAATGGCGATCGATGCGATTATTAACCAAAAAGATTCTGGTATTTTCTCTATCTATGTAGCTATCGGCCAAAAAGCGTCGACTATTGCTAACGTAGTTCGCAAACTAGAAGAGCACGGCGCACTAGCAAACACTGTTGTTGTTGTTGCATCGGCTTCTGAATCTGCAGCGCTGCAATACCTTGCACCGTATGCTGGTTGTGCGATGGGCGAATACTTCCGTGATCGCGGTGAAGATGCACTGATTGTTTATGATGATCTATCTAAGCAAGCTGTCGCTTACCGTCAAATCTCGCTACTACTTAAGCGTCCACCAGGTCGTGAAGCGTTCCCAGGTGATGTTTTCTACCTTCACTCTCGTCTACTAGAGCGTGCAGCTCGTGTAAGCGAAGCATACGTAGAAAAATTCACTAACGGCGAAGTGACAGGCAAGACTGGTTCTTTAACAGCTCTTCCTATCATCGAAACGCAAGCTGGTGACGTATCTGCATTCGTACCAACGAACGTAATCTCGATTACTGATGGTCAGATCTTCCTACAAACTGAGCTATTCAACGCGGGCGTACGTCCAGCTGTTGACCCAGGTATCTCAGTTTCTCGTGTAGGTGGTTCGGCGCAGACTAAAATCATCAAGAAGCTATCTGGCGGTATCCGTACTGCTCTAGCTCAATACCGTGAACTTGCAGCATTTGCTCAGTTCTCTTCGGATCTTGATGAAGCGACTAAGAAGCAGCTAGACCACGGTCAAAAAGTTACAGAACTGATGAAGCAGAAGCAATACGCTCCTATGTCTGTATTTGACCAAGCTCTAGTAATCTTCGCTGCAGAGCGTGGATACCTTCAAGACGTTGAACTTTCTAAAGTTCTAGACTTTGAAGCTGCTTTACTGTCGTTTGCTCGTGGTCAATACGCTGATCTAGTAACACAGATCGACGCAACGGGTGCTTTCAACAAAGAAATCGAAGCTGAGCTGAAGAAGCTTGTTGACGATTTCAAGGCAACCCAGACCTGGTAATTGGTAGGTGGTCTTAGGGCCACCTCATACCATTAACGGAGAGTAACGATGGCCGGCGCAAAAGAGATACGTAATAAAATCGGTAGTGTTAAAAGCACACAGAAGATTACGAAAGCAATGGAAATGGTAGCAGCTTCAAAAATGCGTCGTTCTCAAGACGCAATGGAAGCTACTCGTCCATATGCAGAAACAATGCGTAAAGTGATCGGTCATTTGGCTAATGGTAGCCTCGAGTATAAGCATCCTTATCTTGAGGAACGTGAAGCCAAACGTGTTGGTTACATCATCGTTTCTACAGACCGTGGTCTTTGTGGTGGTTTGAACATTAACTTGTTCAAGAAAGCCATGAACGACATGAAAGATTGGTCTGAGAAAGGTGCTGATGTTGAGCTTGCAATTGTAGGCTCTAAAGCAACAGCATTTTTCAACAACAGCGGCGCGAAAGTAGCAGCTCAAGTTTCTGGTCTGGGCGATCGTCCAAGCCTTGAAGACTTGATTGGCTCTGTGAGCGTTATGCTGAAGAAATATGATGAAGGCGAACTAGATCGCCTGTTCGTAGTGTTCAACAAGTTTGAAAACACTATGGTTCAAGAACCAACGATCGATCAATTACTTCCTTTGCCTAAATCAGACAGCGAAGAAATGAAACGCAGTCATTCTTGGGACTACATTTATGAGCCCGAGCCAAAGCCACTACTAGATGCACTATTGGTTCGCTATGTCGAATCTCAAGTGTACCAAGGTGTGGTCGAGAACCTTGCTTGTGAGCAAGCGGCTCGAATGATTGCAATGAAATCAGCAACAGATAATGCTGGTGACATTATTGATGACTTAGAACTTGTGTATAACAAAGCCCGTCAATCGGCGATTACACAAGAACTTTCTGAGATCGTTTCAGGCGCAGCTGCGGTTTAAGCTTAGGTAAAACTAAATAGTTAGAGGATTAACGATGGCTACAGGTAAGATCGTACAGATCATCGGTGCGGTAGTCGACGTAGAGTTCCCACAGGGCGAAGTACCTCGTGTATACGATGCTCTGAATGTTAATGAAGTGAAAGAGCGTCTAGTTCTTGAAGTTCAGCAACAACTTGGCGGTGGCGTAGTTCGCGCAATCGTAATGGGTAGCTCTGATGGTTTACGTCGTGGTTTGACAGTTGAAAATACTGGCGCTCCAATCTCAGTACCAGTAGGTACTAAGACATTGGGTCGTATCATGAATGTCCTAGGTGACGCGATTGATGAGTGTGGCGAGATTGGTGCTGAAGAGCATTACGCCATTCACCGTGAAGCTCCAAGCTACGAAGAGCAGTCTAACGAGACAGCTCTTCTAGAAACTGGTGTTAAAGTAATCGACTTGATTTGTCCATTCGCTAAGGGTGGTAAAATCGGTCTATTCGGTGGTGCTGGTGTAGGTAAGACCGTTAACATGATGGAACTTATCAACAACATCGCACTTCAACACTCAGGCCTATCTGTATTTGCAGGTGTAGGTGAGCGTACTCGTGAAGGTAACGATTTCTACTTTGAGATGCAGGAAGCAGGTGTTGTAAACATCGAAAAACCTGAAGAATCAAAAGTAGCGATGGTTTACGGCCAGATGAACGAGCCACCAGGTAACCGTCTACGTGTTGCACTGACTGGTCTAACAATGGCAGAGCGTTTCCGTGACGAAGGTCGTGACGTTCTACTGTTCGTTGATAACATCTACCGTTACACACTAGCAGGTACTGAAGTATCAGCACTTCTAGGTCGTATGCCTTCTGCGGTAGGTTACCAACCTACACTAGCTGAAGAAATGGGTGTTCTACAAGAGCGTATCACGTCAACTAAAGCTGGTTCTATCACGTCTGTACAGGCGGTATACGTACCTGCGGATGACTTGACTGACCCGTCTCCAGCAACAACGTTCGCTCACTTGGATGCAACGGTTGTACTTAACCGTAACATCGCATCTATGGGTCTATACCCAGCGATCGACCCGCTAGATTCTACTTCACGTCAACTGGATCCATTGGTAGTTGGACAAGAACACTACGACATCGCTCGTGGCGTTCAGTCTACTCTTCAGCGCTATAAAGAGCTGAAAGATATCATTGCTATCCTAGGTATGGACGAGCTATCTGAAGAAGATAAGCAAGTTGTATCTCGTGCTCGTAAGATTGAGAAGTTCCTAACTCAGCCTTACCACGTAGCGGAAGTATTTACAGGTGACCCAGGCGTTTACGTACCTCTTAAAGAGACTCTACGTGGCTTCCAAGGTCTTCTATCTGGTGAATACGATGACATTCCAGAGCAAGCGTTCATGTACTGTGGTGCAATTGACGAAGCTATCGAGAATGCTAAGAAGCTATAAGGCTAACTAGGAGGCGATATGGCAGCAATAACCTTTCACCTAGACGTTGTAAGTGCCGAGAAACAAATTTTCTCTGGTCTTGTTGAGACGTTTCAGGTGACCGGTAGTGAGGGTGAGCTTGGTATTTTCCATGGTCACACTCCACTGCTGACCGCTATCAAGCCTGGTATGGTGCGTATTGTTAAGCAGCACGGCCACGAAGAAATTATTTATGTTTCTGGTGGTATGGTAGAAGTTCAGCCTGGTACAGCGACTGTACTGGCTGATACAGCTATCCGTGGTGAAGAGCTAGACGCAGCAAAGGCGGAAGAAGCTAAACGCAAGGCTGTGGAGAATATCCAAAATCAGCATGGCGACATAGACTTCGCACAAGCGGCCGGTGAACTGGCTAAAGCCATTGCTCAGTTACGAGTTATCGAACTGACAAAACAGCGTCGTTAATCTTTTTTAAGATTATAGACTCTGAGATAAAGGCGACCTAAGGGTCGCCTTTTTGCATTTTTAGGTTCTGAAAAATGCATCTTTTAAGCATCACTACTGGTTAAATGGTTATTGTGATTTAATTTTTCGGCCAAAAACGGTTACAATATCGGCTTAATAAAAATACTGTTGGATAGGTTTACAATGAAGTTTAGCGCAGTGATTCTCGCGGCGGGCAAAGGCACTCGCATGTATTCAAACACACCAAAGGTTCTGCACACGCTTGCGGGTAAGCCAATGGTGAAGCATGTTATCGATACATGTAATGGTTTAGGCGCTCAAAATATCAACCTGGTTTACGGCCACGGTGGTGATCAGATGAAGGCTACTCTAGCTGAAGAGTCTGTAAATTGGGCACTGCAAGCTGAGCAGTTGGGTACTGGCCACGCTGTGGATCAGGCATCTGCACATTTCGCTGATGATGAAAAAGTACTAGTGCTATACGGTGATGTTCCGCTTATCTCGCCAGAAACCATTGAAAACCTATTAGACGCTCAACCAAACGGTGGTATCGCATTACTAACGGTCGTGTTAGACAACCCGATGGGCTACGGTCGTATCATTCGTCGCAATGGCCCGGTTGTCGCTATCGTTGAGCAAAAAGATGCAACCGATGAGCAGAAGCTTATCAAAGAGATTAACACTGGTGTTATGGTGGCTACTGGTGGCGATCTGAAGCGTTGGTTGTCTGGCCTAAGCAACGATAACGCACAGGGTGAATACTACCTGACTGACGTTATTGCAGCGGCTCACGATGAAGGTCGTGCGGTTGAGGCTGTACATCCAGTAAGCCCCATTGAAGTTGAAGGCGTGAACGACCGCTCACAACTGGCTCGTCTAGAGCGCGCTTACCAAGCTGAACAAGCAGACAAGCTATTGAAGCAAGGCGTAATGTTACGTGACCCAAGCCGCTTTGACCTACGTGGTGAGCTTCAATGTGGTATGGATGTTGAGATTGATACCAACGTAATCATTGAAGGCAGCGTAAGCATTGGTGATAACGTGGTTATCGGCACTGGTTGTGTACTTAAAGACTGTGAGATTGATGACAACACTATCGTTCGCCCATACAGCGTAATCGAAGGTGCGACAATTGGTGAAGACTGTACGGTTGGTCCTTTCACTCGCTTACGTCCAGGAGCTGACATGCGTAACAATTCGCATGTAGGTAACTTTGTTGAAGTGAAGAACACTCGTCTTGGTGAGGGTTCTAAAGCGAATCACCTTACTTACCTAGGTGATGCTGAGATCGGTCAACGTGTAAATGTGGGTGCGGGTGCTATCACTTGTAACTACGATGGCGCGAACAAGTTTAAGACCATCATTGGCGATGACGTATTTGTTGGCTCAGACAGCCAATTAATCGCACCTGTTACTATTGGCAACGGCGCAACTGTCGGTGCGGGCTCTACAGTAACGCGCGATGTTTCTGAAAATGAGCTAGTTATCAGCCGTGCGAAAGAGCGCAAGATTGCCAACTGGCAGCGTCCGACTAAGAAAAAGTAGTCTCAACTATAAATCAGATGACTGCGATAGAGCTAATAGCACTGCTATTGGTTTTTCTTAGATATCTAGATATAAAAAAAGAGCGATTAATCTCGCTCTTTTTTGTTTTCTTTAACCTAGAAACTAGTCTTGTTTCTCGTCAGCGACCACTCGAGAGTTGTCTGGTGTCGCGAAGTGTTCAGAAAGCTCTTTGTTCGAAACAATATAGCCAACCCACAATGCACCCAAACAAATCACAACCGCGATACCCGTTGCGCTTAGTGCTTGGCTAGCCATTGCCGCGACCAATGCACTTGATAGGCCACTGATACTGATTTGCAGGCTGTTTTGTAGGCCAGCAGCTGTTGCTGGGCTTTGCTTAGCACTTGATAGAGCACGGTTTACTACTATTGGGTAAAGTGCACCGTTTGCTACAGCAATCAAACAGAAAGGCGCAAGCAGAGGCCAGATTGACGTCAGCTCCCACTGTGACGCAATGAAGATAAGCATCGCTGCAACGCTGAACAAACCGATAAGATTTCTTAGTACAACGCCATCGCCATATTTCTTCACCGCTTGCTTACCGAAATAACCACCCGCCATGAACGCGATTGTCTGTGGGATAAAGCTCAAACCGATGTCTTTTGCTTCATAACCTAGCTGAGCCATTATCTCTGGCATACCCGTTAGGTAAGCGAAGAACGCTGCAGATGCCGAAGCAAACATTAAAACATTACCCATGTAAGGTTTTGATTTTATCAACATCTTGATGTCTGTCTTAATCGATGTCTGTTTTACTTCAGGCGCTTCTTTTGGTTGAGCCATTGTTGTTGCAATTAGTAGTGCGCCCATCAAAGTCAATGTAATGAAGATACTGTGCCAGCCAAAGCTGTCTGCTAGCAACACACCCAGTTGAGGTGCTAATGCTGGAGATAGCGCTACTAGAGGCATGATAGTAGCAAAAATTTGCTGGCTACTGCTCTGAGAGTAACGCTTGATAACCATGGCTTGCCAAATTACCGCAGGCGCACATACACCGATCGCTTGAATGAAGCGCAGTGTCAGTAGATGCCATACTTCGGTACTGAATGCTAAGCCAAATGAAGCTGCGGTGAATATTACTAGACCGACTGCCAGCGTGTTGCGGTGACCATACTTGTCACTTGCGAGACCCCAAAGAAGCTGACCTAGTGCCATACCACCAAGGAATACAGTTAGAGACAGAGCAATTTGCTCTGGGCCAGTTGCGAAATCAACTTCCATTGCCTTAAATGCAGGAAGGTACATATCAGTCGCAATAAAGCCAAGCATTGAAAGAACTGCAAGGTAGACTAATTGAAATTTAGAAATATTCATAAGATGCCATTAAACTAAAGGTAATGATGTTTTTATCATCAAAAAAATTGTTTGATATACAGAAGTGAAAGCCCCTGTTTATTTATGCTGACATTCTATTTTTCAGACCTGATAAAATAAAACGCTAAAATATGTGGTTATCAATCAAAAAATTTGAAGGCTTATGTTCTCTAAATCCTCGTTAGAAATGCTCGACACTGTGGCGCGCTTGGGTAGTTTTACCGCAGCTGCTGAACAGTTGCACAAAGTGCCCTCAGCGATCAGCTATGGGGTTAGGCAGGTAGAGCAAGAGCTTGATGTTCTACTTTTCAGACGCTTACCAAGAAAAGTAGAGCTGACACCTGCAGGAGAGTTGTTTATTGAAGAGGCTCGTCAACTGCTGAGACAGATGGAAGAACTCAGTGCCCAGACTCGCCGAGCAGCGCGTGGTTGGAAGAAAACCTTGCGCCTAACGCTTGATAACGTGGTTAAGCTCGACAAGATGAAGCCTATGATTGAAGAGTTTTATCAAACCTTTGAGTTCGCTGAGCTGCAGATTAACATGGAAGTGTTTAACGGCTCTTGGGAAGCCATTGCACAGGGCAGGGCGGATGTCGTGATTGGTGCAACCTCGGCGATTCCGGTTGGTGGTGACTTTGAAGTTAAGGATATGGGGCGGTTAGATTGGGCATTTGTGATGTCACCCAGTCACCCGTGTGTGCGAGAGCAAAACCTTAATGAAGCCTTTGTCAGTCAATACCCAGCAATATGTTTGGATGATACCTCCAGCGTGCTGCCTAAGCGTCACACTGGCCATTATGCAAGTCAGAGACGTCTACTATTGCCTAATTGGTACAGCGCAATAGAATGCCTTAAAAATGGTGTAGGGGTGGGTTACATGCCAAGGCATATCGCCGCACCTATTATTGAGCAAGGTTTGCTGGTAGAAAAAATATTACCTGAGCCAAGCCCGCAGAGTCATTGCTGCTTAGTGTGGCGTAAAGACGACAACCATAAGTTGATCGAGTGGATGGTTAAGTATTTAGGATCGAGTGAACAGCTTCACCAAGATTGGTTGGATCATCGCAAAGCGATCTAATGATGTGATCCGTTGAAGATCATTCGGGTTAGGTTTTAGTCTCGCCCATAAAAAGAGCGAGTAAATACTCGCTCTTTTTGATTCGGTCGTTAACTCTTATGACAAGAAGAACTTGTAGGAAGGGTTATCGGTTTCATCTTTGCATTGGTAGCCGAGTTCTTCTAAGTGCGTAGAGAACTGAGCCAAATCGTCATCACCAAGCTCAAAACCACACAGCACGCGACCGTAATCAGCACCATGGTTACGATAGTTGAACAAGCTGATATTCCAGTGAGTCCCTAAGGTATCAAGGAATTTAATCAATGCCCCTGGGTATTCAGGGAACTCAAAGCTGTAAAGACGTTCTTTCAATGGCTTCGATGGTTTACCGCCAATCATGTAACGAATGTGCAGCTTTGCCATCTCGTCATCAGACAAGTCGACAACTGGGTAGCCGCCCTCACGTAGGTCATTGATGATGTGTTCGAGTTCTTCTTGTCCACCTTGTAGACGTACACCAACGAAGATATTCGCGAGGCTTTCGTCGTTGTGGCGGTAGTTAAACTCAGTCACCGCTCGACCACCAATAATGTTACAGAACTCTAGGAACGCACCTTGTCGTTCTGGAATAGTCACCGCAAGTAGACCTTCTCGCTTCTCACCCAATTCACAACGCTCAGAGACATAACGCAGACCGTGGAAGTTGGTGTTCGCACCAGAAAGTACCGTTGCTAGTTGCTTATTTTGCAGTTGGTTTTGTTCTGCAAACTTCTTAAGGCCTGCCAGAGCAAGCGCTCCTGAAGGCTCAGCAATTGCACGGGTGTCTTCAAATATGTCCTTTACCGCAGAGCAGATTTCATCGCTAGAGACTGTAATATGACCATCAATGTACTGTTGGCAAAGACGGAAGGTTTCTTCACCAATGCGTTTAACCGCAACACCATCAGCAAACATGCTGACCTGATCCAGTACCACTGGTTCACCCGCATCCAGTGCTGCTTTCAAGCAAGCTGAGTCTTCAGGCTCTACCGCAATCACTTTAATCTCTGGCATCAGTTGTTTGATAAGCACTGCAACACCAGCGGCTAAGCCACCACCACCAACCGGCACAAAGATATAATCCATGTGACCGTTTTGCTGCAGCATCTCCATGCCCATAGTACCTTGCCCTGCAATCACCAGTGGGTGATCGAAAGGAGGTACAAAGGTGAAGCCATGTTCAGCCGATAGGCGTTCCGCTTCCGCTTTTGCTTCATCGAAATTACTGCCGTGCAGAACCACGTTACCACCAAATCCGCGTACCGCATCAACCTTGATATCCGGCGTCGTTTTTGGCATCACAATCGTGGTCTGAATACCAAGCTTAGAACCGGACAGCGCCATACCTTGAGCATGGTTACCTGCCGATGCAGCAATCACACCTGCGGCTTTCTGTTGTTCAGAAAGGCTTGATACCATGTTGTAGGCACCACGTAGCTTGAACGAGTGCACCGGCTGACGGTCTTCTCGTTTAAGCTGAACCTGATTACCAATGCGCGCGCTTAAACGTGGCATATCCTGCAGAGGTGTCACGATTGCCGCTTCGTAAACCGGCGCTCTCAGGATCTGACGCAGATAATCTGCGCCAGTTTGTTTTTGGGGGCTGGAGGTGTCATCACTCATAGTTAGCCCTCAAGTTTAGACTTATCACGTACAGCGCCTTTGTCGGCACTGGTCGCCATGCTTGCATAAGCTTTCAGTGCGAAAGACACTTCACGCTGACGGTTTTCTGGTTTCCAGCCTAGTGCATCTTGTTTAACGCGACGTGCTTCAAGCTCTGCTTCTGGCACATCAAGTGTGATTGAGCGGCTAGGGATGTCGATAGTGATGATATCGCCAGTGTTTACTAGACCTATCACACCGCCACTTGCAGCTTCTGGAGATGCGTGACCGATAGACAGGCCTGATGTACCACCAGAGAAACGTCCGTCAGTTAGAAGCGCACACGACTTTCCTAGCCCCATAGATTTTAGGTAAGTCGTTGGGTAGAGCATCTCTTGCATACCCGGACCACCTTTAGGACCTTCGTAACGAATAACAACCACTTCGCCGGCTTTTACTTTACCCGCTAAGATGCCGTCTACTGCCGTATCTTGGCTTTCGAATACGATAGCAGGGCCTTGGAATTTAAGGTTTTCTTCATCAACACCCGCGGTCTTAACGATACAACCATCAACCGCGATGTTACCTGAAAGTACCGCTAGGCCGCCTTCTTGGCTGAATGCGTTTTCTTTAGTGCGAATACAACCTTCTTTGCGATCGTCATCAAGGCGATCCCAACGGCAATCTTGTGAGAAAGCTTTAGTTGTACGGATGCCCGCAGGGCCAGCACGGAAGAACTTAAGCACGGCTTCGTCTTCTGTCTGCATGATGTCGTACTGAGCAAGTTGCTCTTGCATGCTTAGACCAAGCACAGTGCGAGTTTGGTTGTTCAATAGACCTGCACGGTCAAGTTCACCAAGGATAGCCATTACGCCACCAGCACGGTGAACGTCTTCCATGTGGTACTTCGGTGTTGAAGGTGCCACTTTACATAGGTGTGGTACACGGCGAGACATCGCATCGATATCATCCATATCGAAATCAATGTCGCCTTCTTGAGCGGCTGCTAAAAGGTGAAGAACGGTGTTACTAGAACCACCCATTGCGATATCAAGCGCCATCGCATTATCGAAAGCAGCGCGGTTTGCGATGTTGCGTGGCAGTGCTGACTCGTCGTCTTGCTCGTAGTAACGCTTGGTTAGATCAACGATGCGCTTACCGGCATTGATGAACAGTTCTTCGCGGTCTGCGTGCGTCGCCAGCATTGAACCGTTACCCGGCTGAGATAGGCCAAGTGCTTCTGTTAGACAGTTCATTGAGTTTGCTGTGAACATACCTGAACATGAACCACAGGTTGGACATGCAGAACGTTCTACTTGCTCACTTTGCTCGTCTGAAATCGTTGGATCGGCGCCTTGAATCATCGCATCAACAAGGTCGAGCTTGATGATTTGATCTGAAAGCTTGGTTTTACCTGCTTCCATTGGACCGCCTGATACAAAGATCACTGGGATGTTAAGGCGCATTGCTGCCATCATCATTCCCGGAGTGATTTTGTCACAGTTAGAGATACACACCATCGCATCTGCACAGTGTGCATTGACCATGTACTCTACCGAGTCTGCGATAAGCTCACGTGATGGCAGTGAGTACAGCATACCGCCGTGGCCCATTGCGATACCATCATCGACTGCGATGGTGTTGAATTCTTTAGCGATACCGCCGGCTTTCTCGATTTCACCCGCAACCAGTTGACCCATGTCTTTAAGGTGAACGTGGCCTGGTACAAATTGAGTGAACGAGTTTACAACCGCGATGATCGGCTTACCGAAGTCATCATCTTTAACGCCAGTTGCACGCCATAAAGCGCGCGCACCAGCCATGTTGCGTCCGTGGGTAGTCGTTGCTGAACGATAGATTGGCATTGCTTAAATCCTTATAAAATATTTGGCTGTTGCTTACTTAGTTGTTTGCGTTTGGTTTGCTGAAGTTTGGTCTGCTGGGTAAACATAATCTAACCAGCCCCACTTATCTTCAGTCGTGCCATTGAATAAACCAAAGTAAGCCGCTTGAACTTTTTCAGTGATAGGACCGCGTTTGCCTTCACCTACTGTAATTTTGTCTACGCTGCGAACCGGAACGATTTCGGCAGCTGTGCCTGTCATGAATACTTCATCGGCAAGGTATAGTGCTTCACGAGCAATGTTCTCTTCACGGATCTCATAACCCATGTCTTTTGCTAGTGTCATGATCGAATCACGAGTGATACCCGGCAGAATTGCGCTGGTCGCTGGTGGCGTTGATAGTACGCCGTTACGTACCACAAAGATGTTCTCACCTGCACCCTCTGAAAGGTAACCATCAACACTCAGTGCGATGCCTTCATCGTAACCATGACGGCGAGCTTCACCACCAACCAGTAGTGAAGATAGGTAGTTACCACCGGCTTTTGCTGCGGTTGGGATAGTGTTTGGAGCGGCACGGTTCCAGCTAGAAATCATCGCATCAACGCCGTTTTCTAGCGCTTCTTCGCCTAGGTAAGAACCCCAAGGGAAAGCAGCGATGATCAGATCCATCTCTGTGTTTTCAGGCGGGCAAACACCTAAGCCAACGTTACCGACAAAGCCGAGAGGGCGGATGTACGCTGACTCTAGCTTATTTTGGCGTAGCGTTTCGCGAGTCGCATCCATAATTTCTTCCTCAGTGTAAGGAATAGGGAAGCGGTAGATTTTTGCTGAGTCTTTTAGGCGCTTAGCATGCTCTGGGTGACGGAAGATAACCGGACCCTTTGGTGTGTTGTAGCAACGAACACCTTCAAACACAGAAGTACCGTAGTGCATTGCGTGAGTCAGGACGTGAACGTTCGCCTCTGCCCAAGGAACCATCTCACCATTAAACCAAATATAGTCTGCTGTTTTAGCTGTCATGTTAGCGGTTCCTTATGCGTTTATCTTTTGTTGTAAGTTGTTGTTTGGCAATTCATTACGGCTGATCGAGATAACGTCAACGGTACGCACATCCCACAGTTTTTCGATTTGGTTTACCAAGAAAGAGATCGGACGCTCACTGTCGACAATGATCTCAACACTCGCCACTTTGCTTTCGTGGTTTTGAGTGCCAGCTACTTGCTTAACAATAAAGCCACGGTGGCGGATAACACGAAGAACACGCTCTAGTAGTACAGGCTTATCATCGGCTTTGATGTCTAATAGGTATCTTTTCATGTTATGTGTTCTCCAACATCTCACTGTTTGAAGCACCTGGCGGTACTAGTGGCCATACGTTCTCTTCTTCATCGATAAGAACATGAAGTAGGTAAGCGGTTTTGCTCTCTAGCATCTCTTTCAGTGCTGGTTCTACTTCTTCTTTACGCGTGATGGTTTTGCCCGGGATATCAAATGCTTTCGCTAGCATGACGAAATCCGGGTTGTCATCCAAGATGGTTTCACTGTGTCGGCCATCAAAGAACAGCGATTGCCATTGGCGAACCATGCCTAAGCGCGAGTTGTTAAGCAGCACCATTTTTACTGGGATTTGGCGACGCTTCAGCGTACCAAGCTCTTGAATGTTCATCATGAACGAGCCGTCACCTGAGATAAGTATAGATTGGTCATTAGGACGACCAACCGATGCACCCATGGCTGCAGGTAGGCCAAAGCCCATAGTGCCTAAGCCCGCTGAAGTGATGAAGTTTTGTGGATCGCGTGGCTGAATGTGTTGAGCTGCCCACATCTGATGTTGGCCAACATCGGTCGAAACCATAGAACTCGCAGGCATCATGTCTGACAGTTGTTTCAACAACAGAGGTGCGAAGATAAGGTCGCCAGGGTGGTCGTAACGCCATTTGAATGAGCTACGAAGGCCTTCGGAGTGATGAACCCAAGAAGAGATGTCTTGGCTTAGCTCCAGTTGAGGCATGATCTTGTTGATGTCACCACGAATTGGTGCATCGGCAAGACGTAGTTTGCTGAACTCAGCAGCATCGATATCAATATGGATAACTTTAGCGTGCGGTGCAAAGGTGTCGAGCTTACCAGTAACTCGGTCATCAAAACGAGCGCCAACAACAATTAACAGGTCACTTTCTTGAACCACTAGGTTAGCGGCTTTGGTGCCGTGCATACCCAGCATACCCAGGTAGTGTGGGTCGTCACGTTCAATGGTGCCTAAGCCTTTTAGTGTGCTTACTGCAGGCATTGGATTTAGACGTAAAAACTCACGAACTGCATCGGTTGCTTTCGCCAGTTGAACGCCACCACCTACGTATAAAACAGGACGAGTCGCTTGAGACAAGAAGTACTGAGCTTGCTCAATGGCATCCGTTGTCACTACGGGAATGGCTGGTGGTGTAAATTCAGGAAGAACTTTCACAGGGGACTCTGCTAATTGAACGTCTTTAGCTATATCGACAATAACCGGACCGGGACGTCCTGCTTTTGCAACGATAAATGCTTCAGCCAATGTCGGCGCAAGATCTTCAATATCGGTAACAAGGTAGCTGTGTTTAGTACATGACAGAGACATACCAATCACATCCATTTCTTGGAATGCATCGGTACCAATGTGGGAACTAGCAACTTGACCAGTGATAGCTACGAGTGGGATGGAATCCATAAAAGCATCAGCAAGACCTGTGACTAGGTTAGTTGCCCCCGGGCCTGAGGTTGCCATACAAACAGCGACGTCTTGCGTTGCTCGAGCCATACCGATAGCGGCCATTGCAGCGCCTTGCTCATGACGACATAGGATATGTTCACCCCCGCCGTCATAGAGTGCATCGTAGATTGGCATGATGGCACCGCCAGGGTAACCAAATACGGTCTCAATGCCTTGTTGCTTGAGTGCGGATACGACCAGTTCTGCGCCTTTCATCGTAATTCCTCCGTATTACCTTTGTTTTGGTAATTGTTTCCATTGTCTCTGCACATCTTGTGCTCCCATTCTTCCTGTAAATCGGCAAAGCCGAAAATGTTTCAAAATATAAAATCGAATGTCTAAATTAGAAAAAACCCCCGGACTTTTCAGTGCGGGGGTTTTTTCTAATTCGTGGTTACTTTTTTCCCACTCGCCCCCGCGCAGTCTCAATAATGACTACGATAATCAGGTTAATCAGTGCGTAAATGCGAGCGTTAAATGTCATAAAGTTCGAGTTTTCTCGTTTATTGTCTTAAGTAAATGTCTACATCTCTAGTGTTATCACACAAATCTGCTGCATGACAAGGAAAATGTCATTCTTTTTTCACATTAAAACACCATTCCACCACGCTATATAACAACCTTATCGCTTTGGTGAGCAATGAATATCCAGAGTGAATACTTTTAAATCAAAGACAAAGGAAAGTTATGGGACTCGCAATAATTCATAGCCGAGCTAGTGTGGGTGTAGAGGCACCAGAAGTGACTGTGGAAGTGCATATTAGCAACGGAATGCCCGGTTTTACGCTGGTGGGTCTACCTGAAACGACGGTTAAGGAATCTAAAGATCGAGTCAGGAGTGCCATCATCAATTCTCGCTTTGAATTTCCATCGAAAAGAATCACGGTCAACCTTGCACCTGCAGATTTACCCAAAGAGGGAGGACGTTTCGATCTGCCAATTGCGCTTGGGATTTTGGTGGCGTCAGATCAGCTTCCTACATCAAAAATAGTTCAACATGAATTTATCGGTGAGTTGGCGTTATCGGGAGAGCTGCGTTCAGTCAAAGGAGTGCTACCAGCAACATTAGCGGCGGATAGTGTTGAGCGATGCTTGGTGGTTCCGCACCATAACGGTGATCAGGCGGCCTTAGTTGGCAAGGGAGCGCATAAATCTGCACAAACCTTGTTGGAGGTTTGCGCTGATATGTGTGGCCAGGCTCAGCTTGGTTTATATCGAACCGAGCATCATCATGTCGATGTGTCTGATAATCGTGACCTACAAGATATTATTGGCCAGCAACAAGGTAAGCGAGCACTGGAGATCGCCGCAGCGGGCAACCATAACCTTCTTTTTCTCGGCCCGCCCGGAACTGGAAAAACCATGTTGGCGTCTCGATTGCGCGATTTGTTACCTGAGATGAGTGACGACGAGGCGATGGAAACCGCTTCGGTGGCTTCTTTAACACAACAAGAAACCAATCAATACAACTGGAAACAACGACCTTTCCGTTCTCCACACCATTCGAGTTCGATGGCAGCATTGGTCGGTGGTGGCTCGATACCTCGCCCCGGTGAGATCTCTTTAGCACATAATGGCTTATTGTTTCTTGATGAGATGCCAGAGTTTGAGCGTAAGGTACTTGATTCACTACGAGAGCCACTAGAGTCAGGTGAGATCATTATTTCACGCGTGGCAGGCAAGACACGTTTCCCAGCTCGCTTTCAATTAGTTGGTGCACTTAACCCAAGCCCAACAGGTTATTATGAGGGCAATCAAGCTCGAGCGAACCCGCAAATTATCCTGCGTTACCTCAATCGACTATCAGGGCCGTTATTGGATCGATTTGATATGTCGTTAGAGATCCCTCTATTGCCCAAAGGGATGTTAGCCGAAGGAGGTGACCGTGGTGAAACCACTCAAGTCGTGAAGCAACGAGTTAAACAAGCGCGTCAGTTGATGTTATCTCGAAACCATAAGTCGAACGCACTGTTAGGTAGCCGAGAAATTGAAAAGTACTGCCCATTGAGGCGTGAGGATGCAGAATTTCTGGAAACGGCTCTGCATCGATTAGGTTTATCAATTCGTGCTTATCATCGCATTATTAAGGTAGCGCGAACCATTGCAGACCTAGACGGTAACGAACAGATTGAAAAGAAGCATTTATCGGAAGCGCTTGGTTACCGAGCAATGGATCGATTGTTGAAGCAACTTACGGCTCAAGCGGTGTAGTCATACCAATCGTAGTAAACAACGGGTCATTTATTTACTGTGATTGGTATAGAAACAAGAAAGCCTGCTTTTACGCAGGCTTTCGTTGTTATGAACCAATTGTTATGAACTAATGGTTATTAGCGATCAGTGATGCCTAACTAGAACTTGTAGTTCAGGCCGACTGAGACGATGTATTGCGACTCATCGTAGAAAGTAATGTTCGAATCGCTGACACCATAACCGGCTAGAGAAATAAACGACCAGTTTTCCCAATCCATGAATTGCTCATACTCATAGGCGGCAAACAGGTTGATATTATCGTCGCTGCGTTTTTTATTATAGATTGGGTTGCTGGCGTCGTAAGAACGTTGATTATAACCCGCTGTCAGAGCGTACTGGTGGCGGCCTATGCCACTAAATAGACTCACTTCACCACCAAACTGTTCGTAAGACTCAGCGTTACCGTCGGCATCCCTTGATTGGTAAATCAATGATGGTACTAACATCATGGTGCGGTTGATTGGTTGACGGTACTGACCTTTCAGGTAGAAAGTATTGGCATCACGCTGTAATTCTTCTCTAACCCGATCATCTTCCACATCTTTGGTGGCGTAGGCCATGTCTAACGAGAAAGCAGACCCCGCAATGCTACTTAGTTTCACACGAAAGGCATTGCCTGTTTCATCCGTTTTGGTGCGACCTGAAGTGGTGTTGTACGGATCGGCCCAAGTCTCACCAGACATGACAGTCGGCAGAAGTGAAGCGTCGATGGTCATGCCTGACTCTAGTTGGTATTTATAACCCAATTCAAGCACCACAGTACCTGTTGCTACGTCATCACGAGTTGTACCTGTGTATACCTGGTGATTTAATTTTTCGCCAAAGGTGTAAGCAATACTACCCAAAGGAGCGATAAGAAATGAGCTCTCAGATGAGGCTTTCTGGTTAATGGACGAAATGGTGCTATCTGCATCGGTATTAAAGTTTGAGGTGGAAGAGGTAACCCCTGTATTAATCGATATTTCACCACTGAAACCTTGTTCGTCTGCAAGCTTGGCAAAAGCAGGAGAGGCTGCAATGCTCAGTGCCAAAAGCGTTATTTTTATTTTCATTCAAAGGCTCCTTGCCTACCAGTTCTTAGGACTGGATATTAATATCAGTAAAGCACAACGTTTTCAGGATGATTGTTTATCTATGAATATTTTTGAACTAGTGCAAAAAAGGAAGCCGAAGCTTCCTTTAATCAATACGTTACTTCTTAAGTAGGAAGTTAACGAGCTCGAAGTATTCATCGAGAGAGCTGATACCTTGAGCGTCGACTAGGTAGCGGTTGTTAACGACGACCGCAGGAACACCAGAAAGACCGCTGTCTTTGAATGCTTTGTCGAAGCGGCGAACCATAGAGTCGACTGCAAAGCCGTTGTATGCCGCATCGAATTTCTTAGCATCAACGCCTTCGTCTAGGAAGATTTGACGCAATTCTTCTTCATCGCGTGGTGGCTTGTTCATGGTGTGGATGCGGTTAAACATCACTGGCACCATTTTATCTTCAACTTTCAGGGCAATCATGGTTGCGTAAGCTTTGCTCATTGGCAGACCCATGTTGCCACCCATGAATGAAACATGGTTCTTCTGTAGCTTAGCGTCTTTTGGTAGCTGTTGTTTTAGCTGCTGGATGATTGGTTCAAAGCTATTACAGTGTGGGCAGTAGAAAGAGAAGAACTCTGTCACCATTGGTTTTTTTGATGCTTCTAGATCGAGAACTTTGTAGTGTTCACCTTCGTTAAATTTCGCAGCGTGAGCTGAAAGGCTCAACATGATCAATGAGAAAAATGCGAATAGCTTTTTCATTTATCCAATCTCCATTATGTTTGAATTTTTATCTAGTTGTGTTGCGATTGCTGTTACCACTGAGGCATTAACGAAAGTGGTGGCTCTTGCAGGGTAGCAATTTGCTCTTTACAAGCAAGTACTTGTTGCTCCCAATATTTTGGATCATTAAACCATGGGAAGGCTAGAGGAAATGCAGGATCGTTCCATCGTTTCGCCAACCATGCCATGTAATGCACCATACGTAGACCGCGTAGTGGTTCGATTAGTTTCAGTTGCGCGGTATTAAAATCGCAAAATTCTTGATAGCTCTCTAGCAGAATATCCAGTTGCATTAGCTTATCTTGACGCTCGCCGTTAAGCAGCATCCACAAATCTTGTATCGCAGGGCCGTTACGTGCGTCATCAAGATCGACGAACATTGGCCCGTCACGCCATAAGATATTGCCAGGGTGGCAGTCACCATGCAGGCGGATATTTTCAATATTGCTTGGCCACTGGCTCTCTAGCTCTTTGATCAGAAGGTCAACGTCATTGAAGAACGCGTTTTCTAGGTGCGTTGGGATGAACTGAGAGTTCTCTAGAATCTTACGTGGCTGATAAAGGTATTCATCTAAGCTGATGGTCGGGCGATGTTGGAATGTTCTTCCCGCGCTGGCTTTATGAATACGACCAAGAAAACGCCCTACGCCTTCCAGTTGGTCTAGGTTATCCACTTCATACTGTCTGCCACCGACACTTTCAAACAAGGCAAATAGGTAGCCTTGATATTCATGTAAGGTTGCACCGTTGATTCGCATTGGAGGTGCAACTGGCATCTCTTGTTCGATAAGCTCGAGTGCGAAGTCATGCTCTTCTTGGATCTGTGCTTTGTTCCAGCGCTGCGGACGATAAAATTTAACGACGTAGCGTTTACGGTCTTCATCGGTGAATTGATACACTCGATTTTCGTAACTGTTGAGAGCGAGAAGCCCGGATTCAGCACGGACTCCAATACTCTCCAGTGCGTACCACATGAAGTCAGGAGTCAGGTTATCAAAGTTAAAGGCTTGCATCGTCATAGAATAAAAAAGGCTCATTACTGAGCCTTTTTCCATTTATTGGGTTGTTATACCTAGCACTAAGGTGACTGGTATCAGAGCTTCTTGATAAAGCGGCTTTCGACTTTCATCGTAAACTCTTCATTATCCGAGAGTATAAACTGAATTGTCGAAACTGGTGAGCTCAGTTTTTCTGGATCGACGCCCAAACTGATAGGAAGGTTTAAAACCTCACCTGGGTCTACGGTAATCGTTTGTTTACCGTACCAGATAGAATCCGGCAGCCCGCTGACATCAAGTTTGTACTCTTGCTCTTGCTGAGTCTTGTTGATGACTTTTAAGTTGTAAGTATTTTCGACAAGCCCTTGGCTATTGATTCTAAATAGTTGGTTTCTATCGCGCAGAACGCTTAAGCCTGCAGGATCAACACTCGCGATTTGTGCGAAAAACAGCCCCAACATAACGATCAGTATTACGCCATAGCCCAAGAGCTTAGGACGCATCACCTTGGTTGAGTGCCCCTCAAGCCTATGTTCGGTGGTGTAGTTGATCAGACCTTTCTCATAACCCATACGTTCCATGGTGTTGTCACAAGCATCAATACACGCGCCACAGTTAATACACTCGTATTGCAGACCGTCACGAATATCGATACCCGTCGGGCACACTTGAACGCATAAATTACAGTCAATACAGTCGCCTAGCCCAAGTTCTTTTGGATCGGCTTTACGAGAGCGAGGGCCGCGGCTTTCACCTCGTTCAGTGTCGTAACCCACGATGAAGGTATCTTTATCGAACATTGCCGATTGGAAACGCGCGTAAGGACACATGTGCAGACAAACAATAGAACGCATCCATCCCGCATTCGCATAAGTACACCCAGCAAAGAACAATACCCAAAACACCGGCCAGAAAGTCGAGTTAAAGGTAAAGAAGCCAACCACCAGTTCTTTGATTGGGATGAAGTAACCGACAAAGGTTAAGCCCGTCGCAATCGCAATCACCCACCACGCGATGTGCTTGATAGTTTTTCTGAGAATTAAATTGCTCGTCAGTTTGCCTGAGTCTTGTTTTCTTCGCTTATTGGCAGCACCTTCCAGTTTCTCTTCGAACCAGATGTACATGAAGGTCCAGACGGTTTGCGGGCATAAATAACCACACCAGACTCGCCCTAAGAAGGTGGTTATGAAGAACAAGCCAAACGCCGCAATCATGAAGAGGATAGCGAGTAGCGTTAGATCTTGTGGGTATAGGGTTGTACCAAAGAAGTTGAACTGTTGACTGCCGATATCGAGCAAGATCGCTTGTCGTTCACCGAATGGAATCCATGGGATAAGCGCAAAAAGTAAAAGTAAGAACCAACCGCCGTAACGACGAAGTTGTTGGAATTTACCTTTGCTTTCTCGAACATAGATTCGGTTACTTGGGTTAAATCGATCTCCATTACCTTTATGTGTTTTTGGGTTAAAGGTTTTAGGAGTCACATCTTTGATATCGATTTTATCCTGACTCATGGACTATCCTTTTTGTGGCTTGTTTGCCCGGTTAACTCGGGCATGACGACATTACTTGAAAGTATGGTTTAGAGAACCTGTAGAAATTGAGCTTGGTGCATTTGTTGGTATCGCACTCACTCTTATTATTTTAGAAGATTCTTATGGATGGCGATTATAGCGACAATCTTGTTCTCATTTCTTTAACGCTATCAACCTTTAACAACAAAAGTCATAACAGTTGTGACGAAAAAATAGCGAACAGAAACAAAAAAGCGACCGAGTGGTCGCTTTTAAACATTGAGTTTTTTATCTATACGGCAATTGAGCTCTAAATAAATAGGCGACTAAAGAAGGCCACGCGCTTTTAGAATTGCGGTTTTGAAATCATCTTCTTGGTCTTTTTTAAGACCTGGGATCATTTCATCTTTTTCGCTATTACGCATTTTTAGATGGTAGATAAGAACATCGTCAGTTAGCTCTTCAAGCTTACCTTGGTAGCCCGCTTCTTTTGATAGCTTAATGATGAACTCTAACAGGTTAAGCTCTTGATCTTTCTGCCACTCAGGCTCCATCAGTTCAAGCAGTTCTTCAATGCGGTGACACTTCATACTTTATTTCTCCACAAATTTTATAATGATTTGTGGCTAAGGTATCAAATCGGGTAGGGAATACCAATGTGTAAACACATTTCAAGATGGGAGCAGGCAAGAAAAAAGCGCAGTAAAAACTGCGCTTTTTGTTAAGCGGCTTTAATCACTTTTGTTGTAGCCGGTGCTAATAAAGCAGCCTTCTCAACGAGAGTCATTGTAGGAGCCAATTTCTTAGCCGTTGGAGCAGCAACAAAGCCACTACGACGACGCATCGCACTACGGTTGGTGTGCGAGAACCTGACAGCTGTTGGGCGCATTAATTTACCTAACGGTCAGGCATATCCATTGCCAATCTAATGGCCTGATTTATCATGAGATCCGCCTCAATTGCTTGAAGAGTCACTCGTCTGGCTTTCGCCAATCCGAAAAATAAATCAGGATAATGATATGCATGCATATCAAGGGTTAGATTATCACTATCTAAGTTATCGATCGACGCCTGAGTGATAATTAAACGATATTAGAGCTAAAATAGTGTGAGCAGTATATTTGAGTTTGAACCTCTTTCAGGCTTAAGATGATGTTTTAAAGGAGGTGCATATGTCGTTCTTAAAGAAAACGTTAGCAAGTTTTGGAATTGGATCTGCCAAGGTGGATTCTGTATTGCAACAGGAAGTGCTTTATCCAGGTAAGAAGGCGAGCATTATTGTACATGTCTACGGAGGCGCTCAGCCGCAGGAGATCGATAACATTGATCTCAACTTATGCTGTCGCTACGTCAAAGAAGTTACCGCGAACTCGCAAGGGCAAGAGGGCGGTCATAAACGCCGAATGCACCAGACATACTCGCTGGCAAAATGGAGCTTGCCGTATGCCTTTGTGATTCAACCGGGTGAAACCCGTGACTTTGAATGTGAGTTTGATGTGCCACTGAACACACCGGTTACGATTGGTGATTCAAAGGTATGGCTGGAAACCGGGTTGGATATTGCGATGGCGATTGACCCATCGGATAAAGACGCCTTAACGGTTCGTCCCGACCCACTGCTCGATGGTATTTTTAACGAGCTTGAAGCTCAAGGCCTGCGTATTCGTCAAGTGGAATGTGAAGCGGTCAAAGGCTTTGAACTGCCGTTTGTACAAGAGTTTGAGTTTGTGCCGACGACGGGTCCTTATCATGGCCGTTGGCGTGAATTGGAAGTGGTGGCTCATCGTGATGAAACAGAGCTGAAGTTGTGGTTCGAGATTGATAGAAATCGCGATGGTGCAAAAGGCATGTTAGCTAGCTTGCTAGGCGTTGGTAAGCTACAGCGTCAATTGAGTGTGCCACTGGATACCTCACCACAAGATGCTGGCAAGATGGTACTTGAATATCTAGATAACGCCTCTTAGTTCCTATAACCCTTTAATTAACTCTTTGGTTATTTAGTTTTGGATCTTTTAGCCTCATTACATATTTCAGGCGTCATTAATGTCATAAAAGGTGTTATAAAAATTTAAGCTTACACGTGTAAGCTTAATGTGCAATACTGGGTCAATCGAACATTTACTCTAGTAGGATATTCATGTCTGCATCATCAGCCAGCGAATACAGTGACATCGAAGAACGCGCTAATGCAATAACCCATGGCTTGGGCGTTGTGCTCGGCGTGGTTGGTCTGATCTTGCTGCTTATTCGTGCGTTTGATTACCAAGCCGACATGCTAACTGTTGCTAGTATGGCGGTGTATGGCAGCAGTATTATTTTGCTCTTTCTCGCCTCCACGTTGTACCACTCTATCACCACTGAGAAAACCAAGCGCTTACTCAAAACCCTTGACCACTGTGCGATTTATTTGTTGATTGCGGGCAGTTACACGCCGTTTCTCTTAGTGGGCTTAAGAACCCCATTAGCTATGGGTTTGATGGCGGTGATCTGGGGGATTGCGCTGGTGGGCATCATCATGAAGATAGCCTTCGTTTATCGATTCAAGCGTTTATCGCTGTTCATTTACCTAGCGATGGGTTGGCTATCTTTGATAGTTGTTTATCAATTAGCGATGAATATCGATATAGGTGGTTTGGTGTTACTGGCAGTTGGCGGAGTGATTTACTCGCTGGGTGTGGTTTTCTATGTGGCAAAACGCATCCCTTATAACCATGCCATCTGGCACTTGTTTGTATTGGCGGGCTGCGCTTGCCATTTCTTCGCTATCTATCTGTTTGTGACACCGGTTTAGTTTTGATTGACCCGGTATGCCCCTAACGGGTAGAAACGTCAGTGATCTCCACGTCTATTTTATATTCAGGATACTTATCAACATCGATCGCTAAGTATTTACCTTCTGCCGAAGTTTGTGGTCGAAGGTAGGTATCAGCAAGGCGCTTAATGGATTGCCAAGTGTTGATACTGCCTTGATGCAGCAGCTCACCCGTTGGTGAGTAGACAGTGATATTTAGCGTAACTAGCACGACGGCTTCTGTGCTTTGGTTAGTGACTGATATAGGTAAGATTAGCTGTTTATTCTCGTAGAGTCCTGCCCCAATCAAAACGTCCACACCTGATTTGGAAAGCTGCAAGCTTGGCTTGGTGTCTCCAATCTTGATTGTGGTACCGCGTGTGTTTTTGGCTACAGGAATACTCGTCAATGCTGACTCTGCATTCGATGATGCGTTACTCACATACTGCCAAGTAAAATCGTCTTTTAGTAACACTTGCTTACCATCAGACAATGTGACCATTTGATCAGCAAAGGCAGAACTTGCGAATACTGAGTTTGCGAGCAATGCGCTAGCGAGAAGTACGTATGATTTCATCTGTGTTTCCTTAAATATTCGCGGAATTAGCGTCGCCAAAAGGCTGGGAAAAATAGAACAATGAGCGTCAGTATTTCGAGTCGTCCCATTAGCATGCCTAAACTTAGCAACCATTTAGCGGCGTCTGGCAGTGGAGCAAAGTTCCCGGTTGGACCGATCACGCTACCCATTCCCGGACCCACGTTGGCAACGGCTGTGATAGCGCCTGAGATGCTTGTTATTGGGTCTAACCCCATCGCACTCAAACCACCAGCAATTAAGATAATCGTGATAAAGAACATCAAACCAAATGCCACGAGTGAACGCACAATGTCGTCATTCACAGGTCGCTGATTGTAGCGTTGAACAAACACGCCCGATGGGTGAATTAGCTTCATCATTTGTTTGTGGAGCATGGTCATCGCGATCTGGAAGCGGAAGATTTTTATACCGCCAGAGGTTGAACCCGAGCAAGCTCCCGCCATCATTAGGAATGCAAACAAGGTCGTTGGCAGTGCACCCCACGCGGTGAAGTCTTCTAAGCCAAAACCGGTTGTGGTGACGACTGATACGATGTTGAACATCGAAACACGCATCGCATCCATAACAGTGTAGCCATCTCTAACCACCAACCATGTTGATATTACGGCGCTGGTGACCAAGAACAGGTATGTAAAACCTCTCACTTGCGCGTCTTTGTAGAGGATTGAGAGTTTTCTTCCACGCAGTGCGCTAACGAACAGTAAGAACGGCAGGCCGCCAAGGAACATGAACAGTGTTCCTACCCAGTGAGCACTGTTGGAGAAGTGGTTCATTGATCCATCTGATGTTGAGTACCCCCCCGTCGACAGTGTTGTGAACGCGTGATTGATCGCATCAAAGATGCCCATGCCTGCAAACAGATAGCTAATGATGCATAAGCCAGTCAGAACCAGATAAACCGCCACGATGTTTTTCGCGACTGTTTTCGCTCGTGGGCTACTTTTATCTGACCAATCGGATGATTCAGTTTGGAACAGGCGCATACCACCAACGTTGAGCATTGGTAGAACCGCTACCGCCATCACGATAAAGCCGATACCACCTAACCATTGCAGTATTGAACGCCACAACAGAATGCTTGGTGCCATGCTGTCTAAGCCGCTTAATACTGTTGAGCCTGTTGTGGTGATACCAGACATGGTTTCAAAATAGGCGTCAGTGAAGCTGATGTGGTTGATGAAGACAAACGGCAGTGCAGCAAAGGCACTGGCAATAGTCCAGACCAGAGAGGTGATAAGGAACATGTCCCGCACCCCCAATCGAAACTTAGCGGAGCGGCCTAAACTCAAGCAGATGAACGCCACAATGTGCGTGATCACGACCGATTGACCAAACTCGAGAAAACCACCGGTGCCAGTAAAGAAGGCAACCAATGTGGGGATGTACATGAAAAGGGCGAGTTTTGATAACACTAACCCTATTACTAATAATATCGGACGAAAGTTGACCATAGCTTAATAGACCATAGCTTTAATTGATTACAGCTTTGTGTCGGAGCGTCGTTCCCACAAAAAGAAAGTTGCGAGAACGATGCTTACGAGAACAAGGCTATAAGAAGAACGGGCTCGGTTGGAATAGAGACTCAACATCAGGTACGTATTTCTTGTCCACTAGGAACATCACTACGTGGTCATCTTGTTCGATTACGGTTCTATCGTGCGCGATAAGTACTTCTTCTCCGCGAACAATCGCACCAATAGTGGTACCCGGTGGTAGTTTGATGTCGCCAATCGCTCGACCAACAACCTTAGAGGTGGTTTCGTCACCGTGAGCAATCGCTTCGATAGCCTCAGCAGCACCACGGCGTAGAGATGATACATTTACAATATCAGCACGACGAACGTGGGTAAGCAGCGCAGAAATGGTCGCTTGCTGTGGCGAGATAGCAATATCAATCACACCACCCTGAACAAGGTCGACATAAGCGCCACGCTGAATCAGCACCATTACTTTCTTGGCACCCATTCGCTTCGCCAGCATCGCTGACATGATGTTGGTTTCATCTTCATTGGTTAGGGCAATGAACACGTCCACCTGATCGATGTTCTCTTCGGTTAGCAGTTCTTGGTCGGCTGCATCACCACAGAATACGATGGTGTTTTCTAATTCTTCAGATAACTTCTCGGCGCGAGTGTAGCTGCGTTCGATAAGCTTGATGCTGTAGCTCTGCTCAAGGCGTTTAGCTAAGCTTGCACCAATGTTACCGCCACCAACAATCATGATGCGGCGGTACGGCTTCTCTAGGCGTTGAAGCTCACTCATTACAGAGCGGATATGGTTACTTGCTGCGACGAAGAAAACCTCATCATCGGCTTCAATGATGGTAGTGCCTTGTGGGCGAATAGGGCGACCTTGACGGAAGATAGCGGCTACACGAGTATCAATGTGCGGCATGTGTTCACGCAAAGCAGACAGTGCGTTACCAACCAATGGTCCACCGTAGTAAGCTTTTACTGCTACTAGGCTAACCTTCTGTTCAGCAAAGCTCACAACCTGCAATGCACCTGGATATTGAATCAGGCGCTCGATGTAGCTGGTGACGAGTTCTTCTGGGGCAATCAAATGATCGACCGGAATCGCCCCTGATTTGAAGAGTGCTTCTTTCTCTTCTAAATACTGTGGAGAGCGGATACGGGCAATACGGTTTGGTGTGTTAAACAGAGAAAAGGCAACCTGACATGCGGCCATGTTGGTTTCATCCATGTTGGTTACGGCAACCAACATGTCGGCATCTTGCGCGCCCGCTTCACGTAGTGTGTTCGGGTGGCTGGCATAACCGTTTACAACTCTAAGGTCGTATTTGTCCTGAAGTTCACGAAGTCGGTCGGCATTACGGTCGACAATCGTGATGTCATTGTTTTCACCCACTAGGTTTTCAGCAAGGGTACCGCCAACTTGTCCAGCACCTAGAATAATGATCTTCATAGCCTTTCTCTTATTTTTTGCCGTTGTAATTCTAGTGATCTCTTTTCGCTTTGATAATGCACTAGAAAGAAACAGCGGCTAAGAAATAAATTCTTAGCCGCTGTTAGTTGTTATGCCTGTTTTACTAGAACTGCGTAGTAGAAGCCATCCATATCTTCTTCACCAGGTAGTATTTGACGACCCGGTTTTTCGATATCAGACCCAACTAGCGTTGCGTTCTCGGTGCGCTCTAAGAATGCTTTCACTTGCAGCACGTTTTCTTGCGGCGTGATAGAACATGTCGCATAAACCATGGTGCCGCCTTCTTTTAGCTGGCGCCACATTGCATCCAAAATCTCACTTTGCAGCTCTGCTAGTGCATCAATATCAGATGCACGGCGTAGCCACTTAATGTCAGGGTGACGGCGGATTACACCCGTCGCTGAACACGGAGCATCAAGTAGGATGCGGTCAAACTGACTGCCTGTCCACCACTCTTCAGGGTAGCGAGCATCACCACAGATCACGTCGGCACGCAGTTGTAGGCGTTCAAGGTTATCGTAAACGCGGTCTAGGCGTTTAATATCACTGTCGATTGCAACCACTTCAGTGTCTTGAGTATGTTCAAGAATGTGTGCAGTTTTACCGCCAGGTGCTGCGCAGCAGTCTAGGATTAGTTCACCATCTTTTGGTGTTAGGTAATCAACAGAAAGCTGAGCTGCAGCGTCTTGTACTGATACCCAGCCTCGGTCGAAACCAGGAAGCAAAGTAACATCACAAGGTGACGCTAATTTTATGGCATCAGCCGCTTCAGGGTGCAGCGTGTATTCAATGTTTTCGTTTTTAAGCAGTTCAACATACTCGTCACGAGTGTGGTGTTGGCGGTTTACACGCAGCCACATTGGTGCCTTGCTGTTGTTTGCTTCAACTAATTGCTCCCACTGATCTGGGTAGCTCTCTTGAAGCATTTTTAGAATCCAGCTTGGATGGCTGTATTTGCCCGCATTGTGGCTAACGGCTTTCTCATCTAGCTCTTCTTGATCGCGCAGGTAGCTGCGAAGCACTGCGTTGATCAAACCACTCAGGCTTGGGCCGCGCAGTGTTTTGGTTGCTTCAACTGTTTCAGCAACGGCAGCATGCGAAGGAATGCGCATAAAGCTCAACTGGTAAATGCCTACTAAGATCAGGTGGTGGAATACGCGCTTTTTACCTTTAAGCGAGTTTTCCATCAGTTCGTTAGCGATTGACTCTAAGCGAGGCAGGTAACGAAGTGCGCCGTAGCAAATCTCTTGCAGTAGAGCATGGTCTCGCGGACGGATCGTTTTTTGAGCCGCAGGGAGAGCGTGTGAAAGAGAGTGGCCTTTATCGACAACTTGGAATAGGACATTTGCAGCAGCAGCGCGAACATTCATGAGGGGTACCGAATATTTATTTGAATACATGAGGGCATCTCTGCCCTCGTAAAGGTTTTCTAAATAGTGTTTTTACAAGCTACACGTTTTTAAGTACATATTGAGTAGCTTTAAAGCGGTTAAGAAAGTTGAGTACCAACTTCAAACCAGCTTGCACGTGAGTTCAAGATGTCTTGAACTGACATGGCTTTTTTGCCTGGAACTTGTAGCTGTTCCAGTACTAGTACTTTGTCGCCAGTCGCAACATAAATACCAGTCTTATCTGCTTTGATGATTGAGCCAGCTGGCGCAGATGTCGATTCTTCATCAACACGCGTCTGCCAAACTTTAATGCTTTTTTCATCATTAGAGCTGCTATCAACAATCGCAAAGTGACTCATTGGCCACGGGTTGAAAGCGCGCACACAACGTTCGATGTGTTCTGCACTGTCATTCCAATCAATTTTAGCTTCTTCTTTGCTCAGCTTCTTCGCGTAGTTAGCAAGTTCGTCGTCTTGCTTCTCAGCAACAGCCTTACCAGAAGCGATGTCAGCTAAACACTCAACAAGCGCATCAGGACCAAGACCAGCTAACTTTTCGTACATTGACGCACTGGTATCTGTAGATTCGATTGGTAGCGTTGCGATGCTTAGCATATCCCCGGTATCTAGGCCGATATCCATCTGCATGATCGTTACGCCAGTCTCTTTATCGCCCGCCCAGATAGAGCGTTGGATCGGAGCAGCACCACGCCAGCGCGGTAGGATAGAACCATGCACGTTAATACAACCCAAGCGAGGCGTATCTAGTACAGCTTGTGGAAGAAGCAAGCCGTAAGCGACAACAACCATGATGTCAGCATTCAAATCTGCTAGCTCTTGCTTAGCTTCATCTGACTTGAAATTTTCTGGTTGGTAAACCGGAATATTGTTTTCAAGTGCGATGTTTTTTACTGGGCTCGCAGTCAGTTTTTTACCGCGGCCTGCTGGACGATCTGGCTGTGTGTAAACAGCAATAACTTCATGCTCCGAAGACAACAACGCCGCCAAATGACGGGCGGCGAAATCCGGAGTACCTGCGAAGACAATTCTTAAAGATTGACCCAAGGTAGACTTCCTTCTTAATTTAGTAATAGCAGCGGTTATTAACCTTGTTTCTCGTTGAAACGTTTAATCTTCGCTAGCTTATCTTGAATACGTTTGCGCTTTAGTGGCGATAGGTAATCAACAAACAACTTGCCTTCTAGGTGGTCAAGTTCGTGCTGAACACAGATAGCCAGAAGGTCGTCAGCGTCGAATGTGAATTCGTTGCCTTCACGGTCTAATGCTTTAACCGTTACTTCTGCAGCTCGAGGTACTAGAGCTCGAGCGCCTGGTACAGATAGACAGCCTTCTTCGATACCATCTTCGCCACGTTTGTCAGTAATTTCAGGGTTGATCAGAACCATAGGTTCGTCACGTGTTTCTGAAATATCGATAACAACGATGCGCTGGTGGAAATCTACTTGCGTTGCAGCAAGGCCGATACCTTCTTCGTCGTACATGGTTTCAATCATGTCATCAACGAACTTTTGAATCTCTGGGGTAACTTCTTTTACCGGTTTCGCCACGGTACGTAGACGATCATCTGGTAATGTTAATACTTGTAATACAGACATATACACTCGAAATATTGAACTGTGCCGAAACAGCTTAAACCTTGTTGGCTCAATTCTAGACATTTTAGAGGTCAAATGACAGCATCCTGAAGTTAATTCTCTAATCAGATGTCATATATTCAGACCAAGGAACCTAGGTCATGCGTCATTTTTCTCCCACTTTTTCTCTTATTTGTGCCTCGCTTTCGTTCGCCGTTATGGCTGAAAATAGTGAGCAACCTTTAACCATTAAACAAGGCGCACCCGAGGCATATGTGGTGGTGAAGGGCGATACTTTGTGGGATATCTCCGCGATGTATCTTGATAGTCCATGGATGTGGCCGAGGTTGTGGCAGGTAAATCCTGAGATAGAAAACCCTCACCTTATTTACCCCGGAGATAAATTGTCTCTGGTTTGGGTTAATGGTGAGCCTGTATTGAGCCTCAAACCCGTCATCAAGCTAAGCCCTAAGATTCGTGTATCAGAGAAGAAAGCAGTACCTACCGTGAATGAGGCGCTTGTTCTACCGTATCTACAATCTGATCGTTTGGTTGAGCAACAAGATATCCAATCTGCTCAACGAGTGTTGGGGACAAGTGATGGAAAGAGATTCTTATCGGGTGAAGACCGGTTGTTTATTTCGGGTAACCAACAACATCAAAAGTGGGGTATCTACCGCGCCGTTGAAACCTACCAGCGACAGCAACCTCAAGCGAGTATGACCTCGTTGCGTTTGGTCGCCACGGCACGCTTAAAAGAAGTGGACGCTGAGTTCAGTAGCTTACAGATAGAGACTCAACTGCAAGAGGTGCTGCTTAACGACCTCGTGTTACCAGAGCTTGGCGTTGATCTGGTGAAGCTCTCAACCACGTTTTATCCTGCGCCTAGTGCTGCGGGTCAGTTTGCTAATATCTTGGGTTCGTTAGATGGCAGCCAATACAGTGCAAAGAATCAGGTCGTGGTTATTAACAAAGGCTCGCAGGACAATCTTCGCCAAGGCTCTATGTTTACGCTCAGCGAAAGCGGCGCGGTGGTGTTTGGTAAGCAAGGTGAATACAGCTACAAAGAATCAGCGGCGAGCGATAAGGTGCAATTGCCAAGTACTTCGCTGGGCAGCTTAATGGTCATCCGCCCTTACGAGTATTTTAGCCTCGCCCTGATTACTCAGAGCTCTAAGCCGGTTAGCAATGACATTCTGGCGGTATCGCCTTTGGATCTTGCGTTGACGGAAGAGGTTAAGGGCACCGAGTGAATGAGCAACAACTGATCGCTTGGCTCTCGCTGAGCTTTGTTCCACAACTGGGTGGTAAGCGTCTTTCTCGTCTGTTGAGTGTTGATTCCCCATCGAATATTGTTGGTTACTCCAGCCAACAGCTGCAAGCGATTGGTTTGTCAGCCAAGCAAATCTCCTACTTAAGACAGCAAGCCCCTAGAGAAGTGGAGGCATGCCTGGCGTGGCAAGCAAGGCAGCCCAATCATCACATCATTACCCCTAATTGCTCGCATTATCCCAAACTGCTGAATGAGACCGGCTCCGCGCCAAGCGTGCTTTTCGTTAAAGGTCACGTTGAAAAACTGATTGAGCCTCAAATCGCTATGGTCGGCAGTCGCAATGCCAGTCTCGAAGGGTTGCAAACCGCGAAGTCCTTCGCCAAAGAGTTCGTCCAAAACGGTTTGATTGTCACTAGTGGCTTAGCGTTGGGTATTGATGGTTATGCTCATGATGGTGCTCTAGATAAAGGAGGAGAGACTTTCGCGGTTTTAGGTTCAGGTTTGGATTCCATTTACCCAGCGCGGCACAGAAACTTAGCCGATAGGATCTGTGAAAATGGTGCATTGGTTTCAGAGTTTCGCCCAAGTGCCAAACCACGACCTGAACATTTCCCTCGCCGTAACCGTATTATAAGTGGATTATCGCTCGGAACCTTGGTAGTTGAAGCGGCTGAGAAGAGCGGCTCTTTGATTACAGCTCGCTATGCCATGGAGCAAGGCCGAGAAGTGTTTGCGCTGCCCGGTTCAATTCATAGCCCTACCAGCCGTGGCGGCAATAGCTTAATTAAAGCCGGTGCATGTTTGGTGCAAAATGCTCAAGATGTTCTGATCGAAATAAAGAGTCTGTTAGACTGGTCTATAGATCAGCAGCCCAGTTTGTTCGAGCCTACGCCGAATGAGAGTGAAAATGAACAATTGCCATTTCCACAGCTGTTAGCTAACGTAGGATTAGAGGCGACACCCGTTGATATTTTGGCACAGAGAACCCATATACCTGTGCATGAGGTCATGATGCAGCTTTTAGAGCTTGAGCTCTCAGGGCATGTTGTTGCAGTTTCCGGTGGCTATATTCGAAAGGGGAGAGGCTAAGCTATGATGATGGACATACTGATGTACTTGTTTGAAACCTACATCCATAGCGATTCTGAATTGCAGGTGGATCAAGATGAGCTGGAAGATGAGCTTCTTCGAGCAGGGTTTCACCAAGATGATATTTATAAGGCCCTCCATTGGTTAGAAGATCTTGCTGCATTGCAAGATACCGAGAACCAAGCGGCGATTAGTGTGTGTTCCAATACCTCGATGCGTATTTATACCAGTCGAGAGATTTCACGTATTAATATGGAGTGTCGAGGCTTCTTATTGTTCCTTGAGCAGATCAACGTGCTTACGACAGAGATTCGTGAAATGGTGATTGATCGTGTGATGGGGCTTGAGACCAACGAATTTGAATTGGATGATCTGAAATGGATTATCTTAATGGTGCTATTTAATGTACCGGGTAATGAAAGTGCTTACACGCAAATGGAAGAGCTGTTGTACACCAAAGAGCAAGGTATCTTGCATTAATACAGGCTTGTCATGAGTAGTAAGATTGATAATCAGCTTTTTTCAGCACATGAACATGCATTAGAGCATGAACCATGTCCACAGTGTGGTGGAGAGCTTCAGCTTCGCCATGGTAAGCACGGCCCATTTTTAGGCTGTAAGCAGTATCCGAGCTGTGATTACATCAAGCCGTTGCATCAAAATGATGGCCACGTGGTGAAAGAGTTGGGTGTACCGTGCCCTAAATGCCAAAACGAATTGGTATTAAGGCAAGGCCGCTTTGGGATGTTCATTGGCTGTAGCAGTTACCCAACGTGTAATCACATCGAATCTTTGGACCAACCAAAAGAACAACTTGAAGAGCAGCCACTTGTTGCTTGCCCTGAGTGTGGCAGAGGCCATTTGGTTGAGCGTAAATCTCGCTATGGCAAAACCTTCTATGCTTGTGATAACTACCCAAAGTGTAAGTTCGCAGTAAACCAACCACCTATTATCGGTCGTTGTGAACAGTGTCAGTTCCCGTTGTTACTTGAGAAGAAAACAGCCAATGGAATCAAGAAAGAATGTGCTGATCGCAAGTGTCACCACATTCAATCTCAATAACCTGATGTTATAGACAAAAAAACGGCGCTCACTGAGCGCCGTTTCTATATCCAATAAACGTTCTATATTCATCAAGCAATGTAGACTTACTTCATCTGCTCAGCAAATTCATGCACAGCAGGGTAGGCTTGCTTATCGAGAATGTCTGCCAGTGAGCATAACGCTCTTTGCAGCTCTGCGTTGTAGTCAGCGCTCACGTTAATGTGGCCCATCTTACGACCTGCACGCTTCTCTTTACCATACCAATGAACATGACAGCCACCTTGAGCAAGAATTGCTTCAGGTAGGGTATCTTCGCCAAGGATGTTGATCATTGCGGTTGGGCGAATCAGTTTGGTGCTGCCTAGTGGCATCCCACATACGGCACGTAGGTGGTTCTCAAACTGACAAGTTTCAGCGCCTTGCTGCGTCCAGTGGCCAGAGTTATGAACACGTGGTGCAATCTCGTTAACCAGCAGTGAACCTTGAACATCAAAGAACTCTAGCGCGAGCACACCAACGTAATCTAAGCGTTCAGCAATGGCAGTGAACATGGTTTTCGCTTGCTCTTGCAGTTCAATGTCATCAATCGCTGTCGATAAGCTCAACACGCCATCGGTGTGAACATTTTCAGCCAGTGGGTACACTTGAATCTCACCATTGGCGCCACGAGCACCCACCAGTGATACTTCGCGGTCAAACTGGACAAACTCTTCAGCAACAATGGCTTGGTTGTCTGTTGCTGCGATGCACTCAGCCATTTCTGTCCAAGTCGCGTCAACGTTATCTAATGTCTTTAAGCGCCATTGACCTTTGCCATCGTAGCCGCCAAGTGTGCTCTTCAATACCATTGGTAAGCCAACGTGAGCGATCGCAGCGTCAAAGTCTTCGCGAGAGTTAATCACGTAGTACTTAGCATTTTTCACGCTTGCTTCGTCTAACAGGATTTTTTCAAGGCGACGGTCACCGCCAGCTTTGATTGCTTCTGTTGTCGGTAAGAACTTACCGCTGCGTTCACATACCTCAAGCACGTCGTGAGGAATATGTTCGAACTCTGCAGTAATGACGTCCGCACGCTCAATCGCATTGTCTAAGCCGTTGCCTAGAATCGCTTGCGTTAATGGGTGAACAATATTTTTGCTGCCAACATCAAAAGCAGAAATTTCAATATTCAGCGGTGCCCCAGCTAGGGACATCATGCGAGCAAGTTGGCCCGCGCCTAACACAAGAACATGCATGGGAATTAGTCCTCTGCAGGGTTTGGATTAGCAAGAACCGTTTCTGTTTGCTCAGAGCGGAACGCTTCTACTTTCGCCATCACTTCTTCATTGTGTGTACCAATGATTTGAGCGGCTAGGATGCCTGCATTGGCTGCGCCAGCTTCACCGATAGCCAGAGTACCTACCGCGATACCTTTTGGCATTTGTACGATAGAAAGCAGTGAGTCCATGCCTTTCAGTGCTTTAGACTGAACAGGAACACCTAAAACAGGTACGCTTGTGAAAGCTGCAGCCATGCCCGGAAGATGCGCAGCACCGCCAGCACCAGCAATAATCACTTTAATACCGCGCTCTTTCGCACTGGTTGCGTAGTCAGCAAGCAACTGAGGTGTGCGGTGAGCAGAAACCACTTTTGTTTCGTACGCCACGCCAAACTGATCCAACATTTCTGCAGCTAGCTTCATTGTTGGCCAATCAGATTTAGAACCCATGATAATACCGACAGTCATCTCAAACTCCTTCAGGTACGATTTAATTAGTGATTAGATATTTTGCGCGCATTATACGGGTAAAATTGCTTAAGGAAAACGTTTGCGTCAGTCTAAGTTGTTAATTGATACATTTTATAAACAAATAGCTTTAGTCACAGTGAATGATAATTTGTACACTTAGCGAGTTCGATAACAGAATTAATGAGGCAACCCTTGGATAACTTTCAACATACTTTGCAGGCATTACAACAAGGTGAAGTCATTGCTTACCCGACAGAAGGCGTTTTTGGGGTCGGTTGTGATCCCGATAATCCACAAGCCATTAAGAAACTGCTCGACTTAAAACAACGACCGATGGAAAAAGGGTTGATCCTAATTGCTGCAAGTTACGAGCAGTTGTTGCCTTATATTGACGAAAGCCAACTAACCGATGACCAATTAGCGACGGTTAAAGCGACATGGCCAGGTCCGGTCACTTGGATTATGCCAACCAGCAGTAAAGTTACTGACTGGGTAAGCGGTCAATTTGATTCGATCGCGGTACGCGTGACTGATCACCCTTTGGTTCAAAGAATGTGTAATGAATTCGGTAAGCCGTTAACCTCGACCAGTGCTAACCTGACAGGTGAACCACCTTGTATGACGACTGAAGAAGTTCAACAGCAACTGGGTCAACATTTGGTGGCTATTCTCGAAGGTCAAACGGGTGGTCGTGAGAAGCCAAGCGAAATTAGAGATGCAAAAACCTCGAAAATATTAAGACAGGGTTAAACCCTGCAAAGGAAGAAAGATGTCAGCAATTGATAAAGAAGCAGTAAAACAGTTTTTACTGAGCCTACAAGATTCGATTTGCCAACAGCTTGAGCAAGCTGATGGCACAGCACTGTTTGAAGAAGATGCATGGGAGCGTGAACCTGGCGAACGCCTTGGTGGCGGTGGTCGAACTCGCGTGATGACCAACGGTGCGGTCTTTGAGCAAGGTGGTGTTAACTTTTCTCACGTTGCAGGTAAGGCAATGCCAGCTTCAGCAACCGCTCACCGCCCTGAATTAGCCGGACGTAAGTTTGAAGCTATGGGGGTGTCGTTAGTTATCCATCCTAAAAACCCATACATCCCAACCTCACACGCGAACGTTCGATTCTTTATTGCGGAAAAAGAAGGTGAAGACCCAATTTGGTGGTTTGGTGGTGGTTTTGATTTAACACCATTCTATCCTTTTGATGAAGATTGCCAGTCTTGGCATCAAACCGCTAAAGATCTGTGCGCACCATTTGGTGAGGACGTTTACCAAGAACATAAAGAGTGGTGTGATAAATACTTCTATCTGCCTCACCGAGACGAAACACGCGGTGTTGGTGGTCTGTTCTTTGATGATCTGAATGAGTGGGGTTTCGATAAGAGCTTTGCTTATATGCAGGCTGTCGGTGAAGGCTTTGCAGCCGCCTATCTACCAATTGTAGAACGACGAAAAGAGACGTCTTACGGTGAGCGCGAGCGTGACTTCCAACTTTATCGTCGTGGTCGCTATGTTGAATTTAACCTAGTTTATGACCGTGGCACCTTATTTGGTCTGCAAAGTGGTGGTCGCACAGAGTCTATATTGATGTCTATGCCGCCGTTGGCTCGTTGGGAATACCGCTACGAACCACAAGCGGGTTCACCAGAAGCTCTTCTTTATAGTGACTACCTCAAACCTCGAGTTTGGTAGTTCTTCCTTCCTTATAGGGATAGTGATAGGGTCATCTATATAGATGACCCTTTTTATTTCTGTTAGGTAAGGATATGACACAGCAAGTAGATCGTTATGCCGTTTTCGGTAACCCTATTGGGCAAAGCAAATCGCCATTCATTCACACATTATTTGCTCGCCAAACCAGCCAACAACTTACCTATACAGCACTCCAGCCAGAACAAGGTGAATTCATCATTGCTGCTCAAGCTTTTTTTAGTGAGGGTGGTAGAGGGTGTAATGTCACAGCACCTTTTAAAGAAGATGCGTATCAGTTCGCTAATCGCCTGACTGAAAGAGCTGAACTAGCAGGTGCCGTAAACACACTTAAGAAGCTCGATGATGGAGAGATCATTGGTGATAACACCGATGGTGAAGGCTTAGTTCAAGACCTTCTTCAACATCAAGTTGCGTTAAAAGGAGCTCGCGTTCTTCTACTTGGTGCTGGTGGTGCTGCTCGAGGAGTGATTCAACCTCTACTCGACCAAAAGCCACAACAGTTGGTAGTCGCTAATCGAACCCGTTCAAAGGCTGAACTTCTGGCTGAGATGTTTTCTTCACATGGAAACATCAAAGGAATGGGGTTAAGTGATGTTAATGAAGGGTTTGATGTCATCATTAACTCGACCTCGTCTGGTCTAAGTGGTCAACTTCCTGAAGTTTCTGAGATTATCTTCAATTCGAATAGCGCCGTTTATGACATGGTTTACGGATCGGGCACCACGGTATTCAATCATTGGGCATTAGATAATGGTGTTCATGCTGCTTATGATGGCTTGGGTATGTTAGTGGGGCAGGCAGCAGAGAGCTTTATGCTTTGGCGTGGCCTTCGTCCGGGAACAAAACAGATTTTAAGAGAACTACGTAAAAACCTAGAGATGTAATGAGGTATTTATAAAAAATGAATCAATCAATTCTATTTCCTGATATCCAAGATTGGGATGAAGAAAATCAATCAATCATCTTTCCAGCACAGCAGTCTGGCGCACTGATTGAGTGTGTTATGTCTATTGAAGAGCTGTCTCGATTGGCAGGTAAAGATATAGAAGAAGGCGATCAAGCTTTAGTTATCTTTTCAGAGTTACGTTTCGATATTGAAGAGCTAGCGGAAGAGTTAATAGAAGAAGAGGAGTATGACTCCTCTCATCGGATTCAGATCAAAGCGTTTTAGACTGGTAACACAGAGTCTAGATAGTCGTTTTTATTCTGAACATAGTTGTCAGCTGACTTCTGTAAAAAGGCACGCTCTTTATCATTTAATGGGCGTGCTTGTTTTACTGGACTTCCGACATATAGATAACCGCTTTCAAGTACCTTATTAGGCGGAACCAAGCTACCAGCACCAATCATCACATCTTCTTTAATAACCACGCCATCGAGCACGATAGCTCCCATACCAACAAGTACACGATCTTCAATGGTGCAGCCATGCAGCATTACTTTATGCCCGACAGTGACATCATTACCTATTAGTAGAGGATAACCCTCTGGGTTTTCTGCATTCTTATGGGTGACGTGCAAAACGCTACCGTCTTGGATATTCGTTCTATCTCCAATATGAATGTGGTTTACATCCCCTCGAGCTGCAACCAAAGGCCACACACTAGAGTCGTCACCGATTTTTATATCACCAACCAGTACAGAGCTTGTATCTATATAGACACCTTGTCCAATCTGAGGGGATACTCCTTTATAACTGCGTATTGAACTCATAAATCCTCCTTTATATAGGTACCTTAAGCCCTTAATTAAGGGGAATACTAGTGAAAATGGGGTGTTTTGAACAAAAAACGCTCGAACAATCAAAAAAGTAAGAAAAACTTCAAAAAGGGCTTGCCAGTGTGATCGAAATCTCTATAATGCGACCTCGTTGAAACGGGAAGGCTTCGTAAGAAACC